>DFBC01000125.1 GCA_002367235.1 Cellvibrionales bacterium UBA3090 | reverse complement strand
CAGGAGAAAAAACGTGAACATGGCAACAGAATCAAAATACACCTCACCGGTATGACTGACTGTTGCCCAACAACTAGCAGTAAATGCCAGCCCAATGGCCAAGGAGACAGGGACATCCATAGTTAAGTGGCCAATGCGAAGATTCCGTAAAGCGGCCTGAAAAAACGGATATGCAGAGAACATTACGACAGGCAAGGCGATAATTAAACTCACCCACCGCAGGTAATTTTGCCATTCTGGGTCCATCCCCTGAAAGGCACCTGCATAGAGCCCCACGGCTATCATTCCCGCCTGCATCATACCGAAGCCGGCAACGCCAAGACGTTGGATAAAACGCCGGTTTTCCTTTTTTCTAAGTAACCGCGCAGCTTCGTCACTGGCGGGTTGAACGTCATAGCCGATGGCAAAAAACGCCCCGAGCAATTCACTTAGTTTTAACTGCTGAATATCCCAGTCCACCATAGCTCGATGGCTCGTCACATTGACTTTAACCGAAATAATTCCCGATAACTTTTCCAGGTGCTTTTCAATCAGCCAGGCACAAGCAGCGCAGGTAATACCCCCCACAAGCAACTGAATGCGCTGCACCGCTTTACCATTTAAATCACTGACTCGTTGCTCCACATAATCAGCTTGGACTTCGGGAAGGTCATAGGCTTCCAGAGCAGCTTGGTGTGACAAATCGGGACGATTGGCATTTGCGGCACGGTATTGATAGAACCGCGATAATCCACCGTCACAAATAGCCGTCGCAACGGCCTGACAGCCAGGACAGCACATAGCCCGACTTTCGCCCTTTATATCAACAGTAAAGTGGGTATTTTCGGGTACGGGGAGGCCGCAGTGGTAACAGCTTTCGCAGCTCATTGAGCTAACAGAGTCACCTGGTTAGTCTCAGAAAAATTTATTTCGCCATTTAAGCGCCACTCGCGCTCTGGATTGGGAAGCAATCTCAAGTAGTAGCGATAGTTAAGCTGAGTATCCAAATCGGCACGATAGTGGTTTGGTGCCATCAAAGACAACGTCAATTCCCTATCACGCTTATCATCGACAGGGTGAACAAGTTGTAACAACAAGGTAGGGGCACTGACCTCTGCGCCACGCAGTGTAATAAACAGCTCGCCACTTTCATTATCCAGACGAAAATCAGCCGTCAGCCCCATTTCCATGGCAAGCTGATCTTGTTCAAGCCGCAGATTAATCGCCAGGCCATCGCGGTAATAATTGTCATTAACGAGCCTGTCGGCACCATGAAAAGCAATGTACACCGTCGTCAAACCTGCAATCACCACACTACCGGGCAGTGCAATTAAAAACCATGGCCAAAATTGTCGATACCAAGGCTGTAGATGGTCCGTTCCTGTATCCATGGTTGGGTCATGTCTCAAAGTGAAGTCCTCACAAAACCATTCTGTTATTAGTCAACCTATGCCGGTGTTTAACGGTGCAGGCGTGGACCAATGAAACGGTTTTCTTCTATGGCATTAATGGCGGGATTATCCAGCGATTCTACGACAAACGTGACATCAATATTGGGGGTTTTCATCAGACCCGGATCCAATGCCACACTGACAGGCATGGTCATGACTTCACCTTCCTCTACGCTGACCTGTTTGGCCCCGGTATAGATAAACTCGTAATCACCCTTTACGTGGATACTGTAACTATGATCTTTTGTATCCATGTTATTAATTTTCAGCGTGTAGATATTTTCGACTAAACCCGATGCACTTTCTCGGAACATCACATTGCGATCGCGAATAATATCCACTTCAAGTGGCATCCGATTAAGAATATTGTAACCAAAGGCCCCAACCATAATGGTCAAAGCGACAACGTAGCCAATGAAACGAGGCCGGAGGATATGAGTACTCCCGTGCTTCATGGCATGCTCGGTAGTGAACTTAATCAATCCTGGGTCGTAGCCCATCTTATCCATAACGGTATCGCAGGCATCGATACACAAGCCACAATCGATGCACTCATACTGTAGGCCATTACGAATATCAATTCCCGTTGGACAGACCTGTACGCAAAGCGAACAGTCGACGCAGTCGCCCTTGCCTTCCGCCAAATGATCCTCCGACCTTTTGCGTGCACCACGAGGCTCGCCACGCTCCACATCGTAAGAAACGATCAGGGTATCCTTGTCGAACATCACCGACTGGAAGCGAGCATAGGGGCACATGTACATGCAGACCTGCTCGCGAAGAAAGCCCGCATTCATAAATGTCATCAAGGCAAAGAAAAATGTCCAGAATACCGCTGCGGGATGTGCTGAAAAACTTAAAAATTCAGGTACTAATTCCCTAATGGGGTTGTAGTAACCCACAAATGTCAGTGATGTAATAAAAGCCAGCAGTCCCCAGAGAACAAACTTGCCACCCCGCTTCCTCAGCTTGTTTATATCCCAAGGGGATTTATCCAGTTTGATTCGCTGGTTACGGTCGCCTTCACAAAAGTCTTCGATAGACATGAACAGCATGGTCCAGACTGTTTGCGGGCAGGAAAAACCACACCACACGCGGCCAATAAGCACCGTTGCTGTAAATAATGCAAAAGCTGAAATAATTAACGCCCAAGCCAGTAACATAAAGTCCTGGGGCCAGAAGGTAATCCAAAAAACGTGAAATTTTCGTGCCGGCAAATCAAACCAGATCGCCTGTCGACCATCCAGATTGATCCAGGGTAAGAGGAAGTAGGCGCTGAGCATGGGTATCCATGTCCAGCGCCTTAAATCTCGAAAAAACCCCGGAAGTTTTCTTGTCTGAATCTTTTCTCTAGTCTGATATAAGTCCAGAACCTGAATAACTTCCTCGTGCTCAGCCTTGTCTTGCTGAGCATGTGGGGGCTTCTCTTTGCTCATAAAAGCTTTCCAATCCTAAGTTTAAAGTTAATGTCCTTATTAATAATTTTACCTATTGGTTTTTTGATAAGTTATATACATAACCCATCAACAAATGGATTTTTTCAGCTTTAAGCTTATTATCCTGCGCTGGCATATTTCCATTTCGACCATTACGGATAGAGTGACGTACCAGTGAGGGTGAACCGCCATAGAGCCATACACCATCGGTCAGGTTAGGCGCACCCATGGCAGCCATACCAGTACCAGCAGGGGTATGACACGCGGCACAATACGTAGCATAGACTGTTGCACCTTCAGCAGCCTTGTCAGCATTGTGCTCACGACCACTTATTTTGAAAACGTACTCAGCGACGTTGTCGACCCCTTCTTCTCCAATCACCGCGCCCCATGCAGGCATAGCACCCTTGCGGCCATGAGTAATAGAAGCTTTGATATCGGCAGCACTACCACCATACAACCAATCACTATCTGCCAGGTTAGGGAAACCATAACTGCCCTTGCCGTCGGAACCGTGACAGACTGAACAGTTATTATTGAATAGACGACGGCCCATCTTAATGGCTTCTGGGTTGGCGATCAGTTCTTCAACAGACATGCTGGCGTACTGCTCATAGATAGGCGCATATTTTGCCTCAGCCTGGTCTACTTCTTCTTGCCATTGTCCCGTTTGGGTCCAGCCAAGCACCCCTGCGTAGCTACCCAATCCGGGGTACAACACCAAATAAATCAAGGCAAAAATAACAGTACCGACAAACATATTGAACCACCAACCAGGCAGTGGATTGTCGTACTCCTCAATACCATCGTAGACATGGCCTGTTTTCGGTGCCTCACCATCCTCTGCATCTTCCGCATTTTTTGAGGAAACCTCAATTTTACGGTTAGCAAATAGCAGCCAGGTACAACCGGCTATAGTTATCGCAGTAAAGGCGATAATCCAGATATTCCAGAAGGTACTCATAATGGTCCTACCTCTATTTATCTTTGTTCTGGGGCGACTCTTGCTCGTCGCTAAACGGCAGCTGTGCTGCCTCTTCAAAATCTTTTTTCTTGTGACTACTGAAAGCCCACCAACACACGCCTAGGAAGGCGGTAATAGCCAAGATGGTACCAATACCTTGTAACGTTCCTTGGTCCATTAGCGTTTCCGTGTCAGTAGTGTACCGAGCTGTTGCAAGTAGATAACGAGGGCGTCTACCTCCTTCACTTCACCGCCGGCAAAGGGTGCTGCCGCATTGGCAATGTCCTCATCGGTATAGGGAACACCCACCAACCTCAGAGCAGACATTTTGGCGGCCGTATCTTTACCTGTCAGAGTGTTTTCAAATAACCAGGGAAAAGCCGGCATATTTGACTCAGGAACCACATCACGCGGGTTATAAAGGTGGGCAAGGTGCCAGTCATCACTGTAGCGACCGCCAACCCGTGCCAAATCGGGACCTGTGCGCTTGGAACCCCAGAGGAAGGGGTGATTGTAAACAAGCTCACCGGCCACAGAGTAATGACCATAGCGCTCAGTCTCAGCACGAAATGGCCTAACCATTTGCGTATGACAAACATTACAGCCTTCTCGAATGTAGATATCCCGACCTTCTAAAGCCAAAGCCCCTAGAGGTTTTAATCCCTTTACAGGCTCTGTTGTCTCAGCCTGCCAGAACAATGGAATAATCTGTGCCAGACCACCAAAGCTGATCGCTACTACAATCAGGACAATCATCAGGCCAATATTTTTTTCAACAATATCGTGTTTCACTATTGCTCTCCTTTTAAGCCGCCTGAACTTCTGCACTGGCCACTTGTTTCTGTTCATCACCACGAACAGTGCGCCATACGTTGTATGCCATGATCAACATTCCTGACAGGAAGATCACACCGCCAAGCAGTCTCACGTAGTAACCGGGGTAACTCGCTTCAATTGACTCGGCGAAGCTGTAGGTCAAAGTGCCATCAGTATTAAAGGCGCGCCACATAAGCCCTTGAGCAATGCCATTGACCCACATAGAAGCAATGTAAAGCACAGTACCAATGGTTGAGAGCCAGAAGTGAAGGTTAATCAGCTGAACGCTGTACATCTGGGTGCGCTTGTATAACACGGGAATCAGATGGTAGAGCATCCCAATAGACACCATTGCCACCCAACCCAGTGCACCAGAGTGCACGTGACCAATGGTCCAATCCGTATTATGGGACAGGGCATTAACCGTCTTAATAGACATCATTGGGCCTTCAAAGGTAGACATACCATAGAAGGAAAGTGAAACCACCAAGAACCGCAACGTTGGGTCATAGCGCAGTTTGTGCCAAGCACCTGACAGCGTCATCATACCGTTGATCATGCCACCCCAAGATGGTGCCAACAGGATGAGAGACATCACCATACCTAAACTCTGAACCCAGTCAGGAAGTGCAGAATAGTGCAAGTGGTGTGGACCGGCCCAAATGTATAGCGCGATTAACGCCCAAAAGTGAACAATTGAAAGGCGGTAAGAATAAACAGGGCGGCCCGCTTGTTTCGGTACAAAATAGTACATCATTCCAAGGAAGCCCGCGGTAAGGAAGAAGCCTACTGCATTATGCCCATACCACCACTGAACCATCGCATCGATAGTTCCTGCGTAAGCTGAATAGGACTTCATAGCAGTCACAGGAACAGCTGCACTATTCCCCAAATGCAACACAGCAACCGCAATAATGAAGGCACCAAAGAACCAATTTGCTACATAGATATGCTTGCTCTTACGTTTCATGATAGTGCCAAAGAACACCACTGCAAACGATACCCAGACTAACGTAATTGCAATATCAATGGGCCATTCCAGCTCTGCATATTCCTTTGAACTGGTCATACCAAGAGGAAGTGTTATTGCAGCTGCAACAATAATGGCCTGCCATCCCCAAAAGGTAAAAGCTGCCAACCCACTACCAAACAACGATGCTTGACAGGTTCGCTGTACCACATGATAAACAGAGGCAAATAACGCACAGCCACCAAAAGCAAAAATTACTGCGTTGGTATGCAGCGGACGCAAGCGACCAAAGTGGAACCAGGGTAACTGCATATTAAGGTCAGGCCAGACCAGCTCGGCGGCAATAATAACGCCGACCAGCATGCCTACAATTCCCCAAACCACAGTCATGATGGCAAACTGCTTTACCACCTTGGTGTTATAAACTGGCTCGTCGCCAGCAGTCGTGACATTGCTACTCATTTTGATTTTCTCGTAGTTAGTCCGGTAATTAAAATCCCTTAAGGGTAGACACAAAGTCCCTGCCTCTACCCCGACGGTATTATTCCTTAACAACTATGCACTGATATTGATTTGCGTCAAGTTTGATCTAGCCCTACCCAGATTCAACCTTGGTTTCTGCCCTTATTTGCGGCAATCCTGAGACGCAAGGCATTTAGCTTGATGAAGCCCTCGGCATCCTGCTGATTATAGGCGCCGGCATCGTCTTCAAAAGTGGCTATTTTTTCATCAAAAAGGCTGTCTTCAGACTGTCGCCCCACTACGGTCACATTGCCCTTATAAAGTTTTAGGCGAACATCTCCATTTACGACAGACTGCGTCTCATCAATCATCGTCTGGAGCATTTTTCTCTCAGGTGACCACCAGTATCCGTTGTAAACAACTTCAGCATATTTTGGCATTAGACTGTCTTTCAGGTGCGCGACCTCTCTATCCAGGGTCAATGACTCGATAGCTCTATGAGCACGCAACATAATGGTGCCCCCGGGTGTTTCGTAACAACCGCGGGACTTCATACCCACATAGCGATTTTCCACAAGATCCAGGCGACCGATGCCGTTATCTCCACCCACCTTATTAAGGTATTCCAACACGGTAGCAGGAGACATGGGTTCACCATCAATGGCCACGATATCACCCTGCTCAAAGGTCAACACAATGTAAGCAGGCTCATCGGGTGCACTTTCGGGAGAGACACTCCAGCGCCACATATCTTCTTCAGGCTCCCACCAAGGGTCTTCAAGATTGCCGCCTTCGTATGAAATATGGAGCAAGTTTGCATCCATGGAGTAGGGAGATTTTTTCTTCTTTCCAGAGAAGTCCACAGGAATATTATGCGTTTCACAATAGTCCATTAACTTTTCACGAGAATTCAAATCCCACTCACGCCAGGGGGCGATCACCTCAATACCAGGTTTTAAAGCATAGGCACCCAACTCAAAGCGCACCTGA
>DFBC01000053.1 GCA_002367235.1 Cellvibrionales bacterium UBA3090 | reverse complement strand
TCAAGGCGTGGTGCTGGAAGATTCCCGTGAAGGAACAACCTGGCGACGGGATTAACCGATTTTGCTCAATTATATAGAACCTGTTTTTCGTCCCCCCAGTGAAGCCCGGTCACTGATTTTACAGGTGACCAATGGCTGCTCGTGGAATCAGTGTACATTTTGTGAAATGTACACGGCGTCGCAAAAGAAGTTCAGCGTAAAGCCCACCGAGCAATTCATTAAAGAGCTTCAGCAGATCGCTGGTTCGGGGATTCCCGTACGCCGGGTTTTTCTGGCCGATGGCGATGCGATGACGCTATCGTTTCGTCGGTTAAAAGAACTGCTGTTAGCAATACGTCAATATCTTCCCGATGTTCAGCGAGTCTCCTCTTACTGTCTCCCTCGTAATTTAAAAAATAAAACGGTAGAAGAGTTGGCAGAGCTTGAACAGCTTGGCCTGACGCTGATGTACGTGGGCTGTGAATCCGGTGATGACCTGGTGCTGGAAAAGGTCTCCAAGGGTGAAAGCTATCAATCCTCTCTGAGTGCATTGACCAAGATTAAGCTGGCGGGAATGAGAAGTTCAGTGATGATTTTGAACGGTTTGGGTGGTCAGCGCTATTCCGAACAGCATGCGGTAAATTCTGCGTTGTTAATGAATGAGGCCCAACCGGAATATCTCTCTACTCTGGTGGTGAGTTTTCCAGCGGGTGTCGAGCGTTTTCAGGCGGGATTTGGCGGCGACTTTGAGCCGCTGCAGCAAATGGATTTATTCCGTGAAATGGAGATTCTATTGCAATCCCTCAGGCTGGATAAAACCGTCTTCCGCAGTGATCATGCCTCCAACTATCTAGTGTTGAAGGGCACGCTGTCTCGAGACAAAGAGCGATTGTTAGATCAGGTTCAGACCGCTATTCATAATCCCGACCGTATTCATCTACGCCAGGAGTGGCAGCGGGGGCTTTAGTCGAGATTGTGCTTAGGTTCCCCATCCTCGTATAGCGCGAAATCGGTGGCTGCCCAATCGGTTTTTGGGGTCTGTGTTCCACTGATGTTCGCTACAACCTTTTTCGGCTTCATTCCATGATTGGTACGCTATGACGGGGTTTGGGCAGGAAAGGCTCTCGGCCCAACATGCTATGCTTCGCAGTTCCATAGATTTGATTTATAGTCGGAATCGCCCCTCTTTCGCTTCAAAGTACTGCTGCGGAGGCCGAAATCAGGTAAAATGCGCGCGTTTTTCCCTGTGAACCGGCAGGTTAGACCGTCACGATAATAGAGAGGTTTTGTGAGTAAAATGAGTTTATATACGGACTATTTAAAAGAAATTGAGCTTCGAGAGAAAGAGCTCGGCTTGCACCCCAAACCCATCGATAGCGCCGATCTGCTGGCCGAAATCATTGAGCAAATTAAAGACACTGCTCATGAGCATCGTGCAGACTCGCTAAAGTTTTTTATCTACAACACCCTGCCGGGCACCACGAGTGCGGCTGGCGTGAAGGCTAAATTCCTCAAGCAAATCATCCTTGGCGAAGAATCCGTCGAAGAAATTACGCCTGAGTTTGCTTTGGAACTACTTTCACACATGAAGGGTGGCCCTTCTGTTGAAGTACTGCTCGACTTGGTTCTTGGTGGTAATCAAGAAGTAGCAAAGCCTGCAGCAGATATTTTAAAGACTCAGGTTTTCCTTTACGAAGCCGACACCGATCGCCTGGAAGCAGCCTACAAAGCTGGTAACGAGCTTGCTAAAGACATTCTTGAAAGCTATGCCAACGCTGAGTTCTTTACCCAGCTACCAGATATCGACGAAGAAATTAAAGTTGTTACTTATATTGCGGGCGTGGGTGATATCTCTACTGACTTGCTTTCTCCTGGCAACCAGGCGCACTCTCGCTCTGACCGTGAGCTACATGGCCAGTGCATGATCACACCTGAAGCGCAGCAAGAAATTCGCGACTTACAAGCACAGCACCCAGATAAGAAAGTTATGCTTATCGCTGAGAAAGGCACCATGGGTGTTGGTTCTTCGCGTATGTCTGGTGTGAATAACGTAGCTTTATGGGCTGGTAAACAAGCAAGCCCATACATTCCATTTGTGAACATCGCACCTGTTGTTGCTGGCACCAACGGTATCGCACCCATCTTCTTAACAACGGTGGGCGTAACTGGCGGTATCGGTCTTGACCTTAAAAACTGGGTGAAGAAAGTTGATGCCGATGGTAATACAGTGGTTGACGAAAATGGTGAGACTGTACTTGAGGAAGCCTACTCTGTTGCGACTGGCACAGTGTTAACCATCAATTCCAAAGAGAAAAAGCTCTACAGCGATGGTCAAGAGTTGGCTGATGTGTCTGATGCTTTCACGCCACAAAAAGTGGAGTTCATGAAAGCCGGTGGTTCTTACGCGGTTGTATTTGGTAAGAAACTTCAAACATGCGCAGCTGAAATTCTAGGTGTTGAGGCTCCTCAGGTTTACGCGCCATCTCAAGAGATTCTTGCTGAAGGCCAAGGGCTTACTGCTGTTGAAAAAATCTTTAACCGCAACGCGGTTGGTGTGTCTACTAACGAATCACTACTCTCCGGTTCAAACGTACGCGTTAAGGTGAACATTGTTGGTTCACAGGACACCACTGGCCTGATGACCTCACAAGAGCTTGAGTCGATGGCTGCTACCGTTATCTCTCCAAGTGTTGACGGTGCTTATCAGTCTGGCTGCCACACTGCTTCCGTGTGGGATAAGAAAGCTCAGGCGAACATTCCGCGTCTCATGAAGTTCATGAATGACTTCGGACTGATCACTGCACGCGACCCTAAAGGCGTGTATCCAGCAATGACTGACGTTATTCATAAGGTACTGAACGACATTACTGTAGATGACCGCGCCATTATCATCGGCGGTGACTCGCACACGCGTATGTCTAAAGGCGTCGCTTTTGGTGCGGACTCCGGTACCGTTGGATTAGCGCTAGCTACTGGTGAAGCGACTATGGTGATTCCTGAGTCGGTTAAAGTGACTTTCAAGGGCCACATGAAAAGCCATATGGACTTCCGCGACATCGTGCATGCAACACAAATGCAGATGCTGGAAAAGTTCGGCGGCGACAATGTTTTCCAGGGCCGTGTTATTGAAGTTCACATCGGTACCTTGCTTGCTGACCAGGCCTTCACCTTCACCGACTGGACTGCAGAAATGAAAGCGAAGGCTTCTATCTGTATTTCTGAAGATGAGACCTTGATCGGATCATTGGAACTGGCGAAGAGCCGTATCCAGATTATGATCGACAAGGGCATGGACAACAAAGCACAGACGCTTGCTGGTTTGATCAAGCTAGCTGACAAGCGTATCGAAGAAATCAAGTCTGGCGAAGTACCTGCTTTGGCACCCGACAATAACGCTAAGTACTTTGCTGAGGTTGTTGTTGATCTAGATGCAATCGAAGAGCCTATGATCGCTGACCCTGATGTGAATAACGATGATATCTCCAAGCGTTATACCCACGATGTGATCCGCCCAGTGTCTTTCTACAAC
>DFBC01000098.1:1491-3276 GCA_002367235.1 Cellvibrionales bacterium UBA3090 | reverse complement strand
TTGGGGTATGTTATTAGGCCTATGCGCATATATGCTGCTTGAATTTCAGCTTTATGGCCCGGTATATAACCTCACAGCTATTGTCTATGGCGTAGCCTTTTTTGGCTCCATAGGGTGCGCGGTGATTGGGTATAGCATCTACAGATGGAAGGTGAAATGGCAACAAAAAAAAGAGACGATGGTAAAAATCTCTAAGGCGATCAGCGCATGAAATCTTCCAAAAAAAAATAAAATAGCTCGATTAAATAGTCCGAAAAAATTCCGAACTTCCAATAAAAAACCCTCGCAAGAAATTGCGAGGGTTTTTTATTTGGTGGAGCCTAGCGGGATCGAACCGCTGACCTCAACACTGCCAGTGTTGCGCTCTCCCAGCTGAGCTAAGGCCCCGAAACAGGCTGCGCATTTTAGGCACAGCACTTAATAGAGTCAAGCTTGTTCTTCCGGATGTTTTTCTCGATTGGCACAAATTTGCAAGTAATCCTTATCCCATTTTTTCAACTGTTTTTTAGATACACCACCAGCAGCTTCCAGGGCATGTCTAACCCGCGCGCGAACCATATCAGGCCCAAGAATGGCCATCGCATCAAAGAGCGGAGGTGCAGAAGGAGAGCCCGCAATCGCGATAAACAAGGGGGACAGAAAATCTTTCAATTTCAAATCCATCGACTGGGCAATCTGGTTCAATTCTGTATAAAGACCATCACGGGTCCAGTGACGCAAAGTATCAAGGCGCCATGAACTGTACTGGAGCACTCTACGTACAGTCTCACTATCCAGTTTTTTGTGCTCAAAACTCGCTTCGTTGATCTGCGGCATACCCGACAACATAAAGCTGATAAGTGGGGCTATATCGGAGAATTTCTCGACACGCTCTTTAATCAGAGGGATCATTCGGGACAAATTGTCGCGATTTATTGCCCAATCTGCCACCCGAGTTGCAAACTCGGCATCGTTCAGATCTTCACGAATCCAGCAACCGTTGAGCCAATCGAGTTTTTCTGTATCAAATACCGGGCCACCAAGATGCACATTCTTAATGTCAAAATTATCTAACATCTCGTTAAGAGTGAATTTCTCGGCCTCATTAGGCATAGACCAGCCCATTCGGCCCAAATAATTGATGACCGCCTCGGGCAAGTAACCCATTTCGCGGTAATAATTAATACTGGTGGGGTTTTTACGCTTACTGAGTTTGCTCTTATCCGTATTCCTCAACAGCGGCAGGTGGCAAAGCTCTGGCATTTCCCAGCCAAAGTATTGGTAAAGAAGTTGATGCTTGGGTGCCGAATTGATCCACTCCTCGCCACGAATGACGTGAGAAATCTTCATTAAGTGATCATCGACGACATTGGCCAAATGATAGGTTGGCATGCCGTCTGTTTTAAGTAATACCTGCATATCAATTTGCGCCCAGGGTATCTCTATCTCTCCCCGTAGCATGTCATTAAATTTACAGGTGCCCTCCTCTGGTACTTTCATCCGGATAACATAGGGCATGCCGTCAGCCAGCCGTTCCTGAACGTCGGCCTGGGAAAGTCCTAAACTACGTCCATCGTATTTGGGTGTTTCGCCGCGAGCCATTTGCTCTTTGCGCATGTCATCCAGTTCCTTTGGCGTTGCAAAGCAATAGAAGGCGTGGCCCTTCTCCACCAGCTCCATGACATACTGTTGGTATATATCCATTCGTTCGCTCTGACGATAGGGGCCATAATCCCCTCCCACATCAGGCCCCTCAGACCAATCAAGGCCCAGCCAGCGCAAGGAATCAAAAATCATTTGCTCTGA
>DFBC01000098.1:0-1351 GCA_002367235.1 Cellvibrionales bacterium UBA3090 | reverse complement strand
GGTGATGGTGCAATACGGGTACGAACTGACATGGATTGTGATTCCGTCAAACTAGAGGTTAAACAGCTATTTTAAGGCCGCTATTATACGCAGATCAGTACTATTCAACAGGCTTGGGCAGAAGCTCACCCAAGAAATACCCTTGCCCGGCATCAATGCCAAGGCTTGATAATTGCTGCCATTCGGCATCGCTCTCAATGCCCTCCAACCAAAGCTGAATATTTCGATTGTGAACTAGCTGCGCCAACGACTTCAGATAGAACTGGTTATCAGGCGACTGATCCAAATCGCGAAGAAAACTACGATGAACCTTCAAATGATGTAGCGGTAAACTACTTAAATAGCCAAAGGCCGACGATTCTAGCCCGAAGCCATCAATCGCCAAGGATGCACCTCTTTTACGAGTAAGCCTGTCTAGTCGTCTTATAGATTGATCATCCACCTTCATGCCGTATTCCGCGACCTCGAATACAAGAGCACTGGAGAGCTTACGCTGGGATGTCAGGTATGAATCAAGCCATTTCATAAACCCACTCGTCTGTATAGACTCAATGGATAAATTGACGCAAAGCTTACCGTTAAAGGGCTGTACACGATTCGTTGAAGCCAGTGACTCTAGAATCAATCGATCTAACTGGGGCATTAAACCAAGGCGCTCTGCCATGGGTAATACTACAGCCGCAGCCAGTAATTCTTCACCACTAACAAAGCGAACAAAGACCTCATGACCAATTAAGTCTTTGTCAGGCACACTAAAAATGGGTTGGAAGTGCAATGAAATCCCATGATTTTTAATCACTTCCTCCAAGAAGTGCTCCCACTCATGCAGCGGGCGGCTTAGGGTATTCGCATCGGTAATCACATCGGATGATTTCACCCAACGATTCTTACCCTGGAGTCTTGCCTGCTTTAAAGCAATATCCGCTTCGGCAAGCATATTAGAGCCATTAGTGACCTCTGAATGGTAGGTGTAACCCATATAAAAATTAAGCGGGCATTTATCCTGGTGGGGCCAGTCGAGGTTTTGCACAGACTGAAACATGTGTGCTGCCGCGGCCTCACCTTCATCTGCGGTAATATCCGGGATAAACACCGCAAATTCCTGGCCCTGCCTTCTGGCGACTAAAGCCCGGGGATAAGCTGACACAGACTCTTTCAGGTGTTCTCCTATGGTTCGGAGGATAGTGTTCCCTGCCTCACGACCGATATATTCATTTACGGAAGGGATATCATCTGAAGCAACAATCATCAGAACACCCGTGTGAGTGCCAGCCTCCTTATCATCAACAAAACTACTCAAGCGAATATCAAAATCACTGCGATTCGAAAGCCCGGTAACCGGGTCATGGTA
>DFBC01000145.1 GCA_002367235.1 Cellvibrionales bacterium UBA3090 | reverse complement strand
GCGCCTCTCTGGCCGCCTGCTCCAACCCCTGGCCATCATTATCAACAGAGACCGTTTCGGCCAGCATAACAACACCCAGCTCATCACAGCGAGCCTGGCAGTGTTGCCGCCACATATCAGAATTCTTGGACAATTGATGGTTAATATGAATCGCTGTTACAGCATCGGCTCCCAACAGTTTTACCACTGACTGCAGGAGTACATGGGAATCCATTCCACCACTATAGGCAAGATAACAATGTCCCGCCCTCCGGATTTTTGGTACATGGGGAGCAATGTAATCTGGGGAAAATGACATACTAATTCTTCAACCGGTCATTAGAACTAAGCGTCATAAGATACGCAATCAGCACGAATATTAACAGTTTCACTTTATTGGAATGCTAAGAAACTCACACCCAGCAACCCTGGTCATTGGTGAATGGGGCTAACTGTATATTTACTTAGTCTGTGCAGTTTTTGCCAATTCAGTGTCTATACTTATGAACAAGCATCCAAACTGGTAAATTTCGGTGGTATTAGCCATCGGGAAAGGAGAAATAAATAACAGCTTTGCAGCAGAGGTTTCGGATACCAGAATGGACACTGACAACTGATATCTTCAGGAGGTATAAATGTCAGTAAAGCCCATCGACAGAACACCGAACTCGACTAAAAGGACGCAGCTGACACCGAGCGCACTCCAGGAAGAAAACGAAACTTTTCGTGGAAGTGGCGGTATCAGTGAGGGAAATCGGGCATTGGGGTTTAAGCCCGCATTCTATGATATGGAAACAGGTGTATCCCACCCCTCGTTGTTCGCCAGTGGTATGGAGGCACCCATGCATGTGTTGGATGGACTTCCTAGCGAACTGGTGGAGTCACGTCTGGAAAACGGTAAAGTGGCGGCAATAAAACCTGGGGTTATTTCTGGCTTTGTGCAAAGCAACCATTTTTATACCAGAGAACAAGCCGCGCTAGCCACTGCTCAGTTAATTACCCGAACTCAAATGTTGAGTAACCCTCAACAACACAATCAACTACTCGCGGCCTGGGAACGATTTGTCCTCGATCAAGATTACCCTACGGATTTAATCCGCCCGGTGGTTGAAGACTCGTGGCGTCGCTGCCATCAATTTGCCCTTGATCCCGAGCTACGCTTCGCCCCTATCATCTCCGATAGAGGACAACTAGAGTATTCACACTTCCTTCATGCAGATTTATTGAATGCGGCCCGCCCTATATTAGAGCGAGCTAAAGAGCATTTATATCGATCCGATAGCCTAATCCTTCTGGCCGATGCCGGCGGACTAATCCTCGACGTGAAAGCAGATCCACATGTGATCGCAAGCGCAGGAGATATTAATTTGATTGAGGGTGGCATCTGGAGTGAAAAAGTCGCAGGCACAAATGCTATTGGTACCGCGTTGGCGGCGGCCGAACCGGTACAACTCTACGGGGCCGAACATTTTTGTGCTGGCATTAAACACTGGACCTGCTCGGCCGATGTCATACGAGACCCTCATGACGGAATGATTTTAGGTGCTGTAGATCTATCCGGCTTAACCGACTCCTATCAGAGAAACGCATTGGATTTTGCCATTATGGCAGCCCGCTTAATCGAAACAAATTTGGCCAGCGCGTATTTTCGATCCCGGGAGCAGGTCATTGAAGCCACAAGGAATATGTTTGAAGGGTGGAAGAATGAGGGGCTCCTTGCCTTCGACCGGCGGGGCCGCCTGGTCAAGGCCAATCAATTCGCACATCAGGCCCTCGAGGAACTGGACGCTGACCTAGTGATCACTCCACAATGTCGCGTTCCAGCTCTGGATCTTGATGTGTCTCCGTTTACCAAGATAGAGACACCGAAATGGCTTGAAGATCCATTGCGCCTTCCTATCAAACTCAAAGAGCATGAGGTCGGCACACTCGTTGTTCTCTCAGTACATCATTGATTGAAGGTCAATCTATCAAAAGATTACCGCTTCCTTGCCTGATAACCCCGCGACTACATACATACTTCCAAACGAAATGATGAAATACGGTTAGGAGTTACCGTAACTCATTAGACGCTGGTACCTTTTCTCCAGTAATTCATCCAGAGGCATTTGCTGAAGTTGATCGACCTGAATCGAAAGCCTCTCTTTAAGTGTGGATGCCATCTTCTCAATATCTCGATGAGCACCACCCAAAGGCTCGGGAATGGTTTCATCAACAATACCAAGATCCTGTAACACCGACGACGTCACACCCATCGCATCAGCGGCATCAGGCGCTTTCTCTGAGGTCTTCCAAATAATATTCGCACAACCCTCTGGCGATATCACAAAGTAAGTGGAGTACTGCAACATATTAAGATAATCGCCGACACCAATAGCCAGCGCACCACCTGAGCTGCCTTCACCTATCACTGTACAGATCATGGGGGTTTTAAGTCGAGACATCACCGCTAGGTTCTGCGCAATGGCTTCACTGATTCCCCGCTCTTCGGAATCAATACCTGGGTAAGCCCCGGGAGTATCAATCAGCGTCAACACCGGCATTTTAAACCGTTCGGCCATCTCCATCAGTCGCATGGCCTTCCGGTATCCCTCAGGCTTAGGCATACCAAAATTCCGATAAACTTTCTCGTTGACACCGCGACCCTTTTCTTCGCCAATAACCATCACCGGCTTGCCGTCAAGGCGAGCGACGCCACCAACAATAGCTTTATCATCGCCAAAATGGCGATCGCCATGAAGCTCCTCAAAATCGGTAAAGACACGGCTAATATAATCTGTGGCATAGGGACGCTGTGGATGGCGAGCCACCTGCACAATTTGCCATGCACTTAGATCAGCGTAGAGTTTTTCTGTGAGCCGATGGCTTTTGTCACGGAGTTTAGCGACCTCGTCCGTTATGTTGAGTTCGTTATCATTACCAACCAGCTGCAGCTCCTCAATCTTGGCTTCAAGCTCTGCAATAGGTTGTTCAAAATCCAGATAGTTCAGATTCATAATGCCTTGTTGTCCCTAATATTTACAACTGAGCGGGGCTGC
>DFBC01000111.1:10995-18033 GCA_002367235.1 Cellvibrionales bacterium UBA3090 | reverse complement strand
TGCAGAAAAGGATTTTCAGCCAAGGGAATATCTCATATTTAGCATCACAGAGAGCCGCACTACACCAAGTCAAAGTCGGGTGCTTCAATCACCTTCCAGGGCAACCCGTATTTATTCATATCGTCCATAAAAGGATCCGGGTCCAATTGTTCCATATTCCACACACCGGGCTTCATCCATTTGCCTTCGAGCATCATTTTGGCACCGATCATGGCTGGCACGCCCGTGGTATAGGAGATGGCTTGGGACTGAACCTCGGCATAGCACTGTTGGTGGTCGCAGATGTTGTAGAGGTAGACCGTTTTCTGCTTACCATCTTTGATGCCCGTTACCACACAACCGATACAGGTTTTGCCTTTAGTGCGTGGGCCGAGACTGGCGGGATCCGGTAGCAGAGCCTTTAGAAACTGGATGGGTACAATTTGCTGACCATTGAATTCTACCGGTTCAATGCCGGTCATACCCACGTTGCCCAGCACTTCCAGATGTTTGAGGTAGGCGTCGCCAAAGCTCATCCAGAATTGCGCTTTTTTCAGGGTGGGAAAGTGCTTGGTGAGGCTTTCCAGCTCTTCGTGGTACATGCGGTAAATATTGTAGGTGCCCACGCCTTCCGGGCAGGCGAAAGACTGCTGGGTAGACATGGCCGGGGTTTCCACAAACTGGCCATTTTCCCAGTGGCGACATTCTGCTGTCACTTCGCGGATATTGATTTCCGGATTGAAGTTGGTGGCAAAGGGGTAGCCATGGTCGCCGCCGTTGACGTCGATAATGTCCAGAGTATGGATTTCATCAAAGTAATGTTTGGCAATATAGGCGGTGAACATGTTGGTGGCCCCGGGATCAAAACCGGAACCGAGCAGGGCCATTAGCCCCGCTTGTTCGAACTTTTCCTGATAAGCCCACTGCCAGCTGTATTCGAATTTGGCGGTATCCAGTGGCTCGTAGTTGGCGGTATCCAGATAGTGCACACCGGTTTCCAGGCAGGCATCCATGATGGTGAGATCCTGATAGGGCAACGCCACATTGATCACCATGTCCGGCTTAATCCGGTTGATTAGCTCAACCAGTTCGGGAACGTTGTCGGCATCCACCTGGGCGGTTTCGATGGGTCGATTGAGCTGCGACGCTATTTTTTTGCACTTTTCTTCATTGCGGCTGGCCAGCACGATGTCTTCAAAAACCTCTGCCAGCTGGGCACATTTGTGGGTTACCACGCCGCCGACACCGCCGGCACCAATAATCAGTACTTTTGACATAGTTTTTTCTCTAACAGATCAGTCTCGTTCAAAGTAGGTATAACCATTCAGGCTATTGCTGAAGGTCTGTAGCATCTGCCGGCGCTCTACCGCAGTAATACGGCCTGATTTTACCGAGGCCTCTGCGGTTATCCTTAATTGCTCGTAGAGCTCTTTCGGGTTGTACTCCACATAACTCAGCACATCGCCAATGGTATCGCCCTGAATTTCTTCCACAAACTCAAATTGACCGTCGTCATCAATACGGACGCTGGCCACATGGGTATCGCCAAACAGGTTGTGTAGATCGCCCAGGGTTTCCTGATAAGCCCCGACCAAAAACACACCTAAGTAGTATTCCTCGCCGGGCCTTAAATCGTGCAGTGGCAAAGTGCGCACATCCCCATCCGCATTAGCAAATAAGTCCAGCTTGCCATCAGAATCACAGGTTAAGTCACCGATAACTGCTTTATTTTCAGGCCGCTCATCCAAACGATGGATGGGCATTACGGGAAAGATTTGATCAATGGCCCAGGCATCTGGTAACGATTGAAACAGGCTGAAATTTCCGTAGTAAATATCCGCAAGCGCCTCGTCCAGATTTTGCAGCTCAGGTGGCACCCGCTTGAGTGATGGCAGCAACTCTCGTGTACGCTGTAAGATTTCCAGATACATATCTTCGGCCAACGCCAGTTCTCTCAGCTCGAGCTGGTCTTGACGGAACATACGGCGGACTTCTTCCCGGTAGTGTGCCGCATCGTTGTAGCACTCTTGCACACTGTCTTCAGACAGACTGTGAAGAACGGCCCAGAGGTTATGCAAAAAGTCATTGCTCTGCTCCGGTAACTGATCGGGCAATGGCCGCGGCTTAAAATGGCTGACATCGAGAATATTGAATAACAGCACCGATGAATAGGCCACCGTAGCGCGACCGGACTCAGTGATAATGGTTGGATGCGGCGTACCACTGCTATTAAGGGATTCAGTGATGGTCTCAACAATGTCCACACAGTATTCTTCGATCGAATAGTTTTTGCTGTGGGTTTCATTGGTTCTGGCCCCGGTGTAATCCACCGCCAATCCACCGCCAAGATCGATATACCCAAGGGGTGCACCTTCCTTCACCAGATCGACGTAATAGCGACAGGCTTCCTGCAACCCATCGCGAATGTTTCTGATATTGGGTATTTGAGAGCCAATGTGATAGTGCATTAATTCCAGGCAGTGAAGCATCTCTGCATCACGCAATTGATCAACCACATCCATCAACTGCGTGATGGATAGCCCAAACAGCGATCGGTCGCCGCCATCGCCAAACCAGTGGCCTTCGACTTCTGCCGCCAGTTTTACCCGCACACCGATCAAAGGCTCCACCCCCAATCGACGGGATTGCTCCAGAATAATGCTGAGCTCAGAGGGCGTCTCAATGACAAAAAAGCATTTCAAGCCCAGTTTGCGCGCGTACAGACCCAGCTCCACAAACTCGGCATCTTTGTAGCCATTACAAATGATGCAAGCTTCACTGTCGCGCAAGTGTGACATGGCAATGATGAGTTCAGCCTTACTACCCGCTTCTAACCCATGGTGATATTGCCCGCCAAATTTGGTGATTTCTTCGATCACATGGCATTGCTGATTGACCTTGATTGGAAAGACACCCCGGTACTCGCCCTGGTAATCAAACTCGTTGATCGCTGCTGCAAAGGACTTATTCAGTAGGCTGATCCGCTCATCCAGCAGGTTTTCGATTCGAAGCAATACTGGCATGGCATGGCCACGCTGTTCGAGACCCGCAACAATATCCATGAGAGACAGCTGAACGGGCTGACCGCTTTGGGTCGCGATAGCCGTCATCTCACCATTGTCGGACAGGCCGAAATAACCCGCGCCCCAGTCGTTGATACCGTAAAGGCTTGCAGATTGCTCAATAGACCAGTTGGATTTTTGATCAGACGTCAAAACGGCCACCTCTGGTAGAAGCAACCGTCAAAAGATACACGTATTAGAAAACTGTGATTAACCAAGGTCATCATCAGTACTCCCTGATAGACAAAAGAGCAGTACTAACAACCGGAGGAGCCAGGCCTCCGAACCCACAAACCCTTATACCAAGGTTTCGCAAATTTACCCACAAGTGAAGGGGTCACTATAAGGGGGCGCAACTCTCACAAAAAAATTGCTTGCTGAAAAGCAGAATCTATCCCGTTAACCGGCAAGTGGTGACCCGCGGGCTATTTTTGGTCACACACGATCACGCTGGGTTATCAATGAAACCGGGCGACCGGAGCATCCCTATCTACTCATATCCTCCCAAGGGTTGGCCTTATCGAACACTACATCGTGCTCATAACCGGGAACATGCAACCTATCACATGAAATTTGTATGCCGCGCTCATCAATCATCGATTCACCAAACCGATAAATAACATCAACTTGCCCATGGTCAGAGCTATTTGCGTAGTCTTCCGCGGCTTTTCTGGTCTGCTCTCGGCGCTGCTGGTAATCCTTCATTGCCGAGCCATAACGACTCGACAGCATCTCTTCTGTTTTATTGGGAGACAACAAGATAGCCGTTGCATTGTTACCACCAAAACCCTTTGAATTGATAAAGGCCACATCCATTGGGTTCTCGGATACATCCATATCTTTCATGGGAAACAACACGTGGTTCTGGCGAACATCCGATGCCACCTGTGTAATGGTTTTTATCCCCGGGAGAATATTGTATTTAAACGAACCCAATGCCGAGACCAACTGGTCACCACTGGCGCCAGATAAAGAGTGCCCCACATAGGCCTTCACTGCGGCAACAGGCCAATCATGTATATCAAATGCTTCGGCAACCCGATCAAAAATTTCGGATTCGGTCACTCGATTTGCCGGTGTACTAGAGCCGTGAGCATGAATAAAACTGTGATGACGCACCGTCTCTTCACCGACAATGGTCATCGCGGTGGCTATCGCCTTGGAAAAAGATACATAATTTCCGGCACCCGGCGCCGAGATAGACTTTTTCACCCCATCGGCATTGATAAATACATCTGGTACCGCCCCATGAATATCCGCACCCAGTTCCATCGCAAGGGCATCGTCCATTAACACGATGTACTGCGTACCTTCGGCAATAGTGAAGCCACAGTTTTCACCAAAAGGTCTGCTGGCACGTCGCCAGTCGGGGGTATCCGTTCCATCGAGCTTGCATAAATTGTCATCCGTGCCGAGTGCTCCCATATTGGAAAATCCTTCGATGATCTCCGGTGTCAGCCCTGCATCGGCACTGCCTACTACAGCAACTCTGCGACGGCCATTGCGGATATCACGGACGGCCGCTTGTAATACATAGAGAAAGGATGCACAGGCACCGGTAATTGCCTCGGTATGCCCAACGCTTCCCAATACATAGGCATTCACGAAGTCTGCCGGCATGCTATTGAGGCCAAGAGCATACTGCTTCGAAGTGGTACGCTCTCCTTTTAGTCGCGCCTGTAATAGACCACCAAAACCCTCCTGCGTTAGCTGTCCCATCAAGCTAGTGCCATAAACACCCACTTCATCTGGACGAACACTGGCAGCAATCTGATCCCAGGGTATACCGACCGAATTTATGGCATCGCTGGCACCCAGCAGTGCCAGCTGCAGACCTTTGGGGTGAAAACGTGAGTTGTACTTAGCTGCCGGGTCAAATCCGGAGGGAAGTTGCCCTGCGGCTTTGGCTTCTTGCTCGGAATATGTTGGTACCAGAAATTCTCCAGCGCCACTAATATGTACTTCAAAGGAACCCCCCTCAAGCTTTCTCACATCCCAGTGATCCGGAATTGACGACGGCATATCTCGGCGCCCCAGCTTGAAGACGACATCTTCGCCTTCTTTAGCCTGAACCTGAACTCGCTTATGGCCATAAATTTTTGTCGGGTCAAACAGGGTGTCTTCCAAGCGGCGAATCAGCGTGCCTTCCAACACGCGCTGGCCAAAGGTGTCCACTACCTGCTCTGGCCCCATGGCATTGTTATCAGCATCTCGATAGCTTTCACCATCCCAAGTTACCAATGCCATCAGGCAAGCAAGGCCCACGATTGTTTTTTGCTGCTCTTCTTGTGGAAGTGACTCCAACACCATACGGCGAAAGGCCTGGTGCGAAGAGCTTCGTCCAGCGGCGTTATAACCCCCAAAACCTACGATTACGGGCAGTGCTTGCATTGAATCTGCATCCTTTTGGCTTAATGCAGAGCAGTCTATCAGGCATGGGCGGTTGATTTTTGTCAAAATAAGACATACATTTTGTCATTATGGCCAATAAATCATATTTAAACGTACCGCCCCTGAGAATAGGCACCCTGCTTTACGACAATTTGCTCGGGACCAGCGCTACCCTTCCGGTAGAAATGTTGCGCACTGCCCAGGCATCGGCCCGAGCCGCCAACCCCGATGCACGACGAATTGAAGCAATGACGCTATCGGTTGACTCTCGGCCGGTTAGCTCGCCCTCAGGCTTTGATATCAGCCCATCGGCGACTATTGCTGACGTCGACCACTGCGACATCATCAGCCTTCCGGCCCTGTGGCGAAACCCAAGGCCGGCCCTGCATAAATACCGCGAGTACCTTCCCTGGCTTCAGCGGCAAGCCCAGCAAGGCGCGACAATTATTGCCGTTGGAACTGGCGTGTGCTTCCTCGCCGAAGCCGGTTTGCTAGACAATCAACCGGCAACCACACACTGGCACTATTTTGATCGCTTTCAGCGGGACTACCCAAAGGTTGAACTGAAGCGTCAGTATTTCATCACCCAGGCGGGAAACCTCTATTGTGCGGCGAGTGTTAATGCTATGGCCGAGCTGATGGTGCACCTGGTAGCAAGACTTTATGGACGCCAGGCTGCCACTCAGGTTGAGAGGAACTTTTTTCATGAAATCCGAAGCTCTTTTGAACCCACCAGCTATTTTTCCGATGATGTTCAGCAACACCCAGACGAACAAGTCGTGCAATCACAAA
This sequence comes from Cellvibrionales bacterium UBA3090, assembly GCA_002367235.1. Lineage (GTDB taxonomy): Bacteria > Pseudomonadota > Gammaproteobacteria > Pseudomonadales > Porticoccaceae > Porticoccus. The sequence goes on along the minus strand of DFBC01000111.1, from coordinate 11,809 downwards.
TTTGGTTCGAAGATAACTTCAGCAAACCGATTAAGATAGCAGACGTCGCCAAACAATTTGGCTTTAGTATGCGCACCTTTGACCGTCGGTTTAAAAGAGCTCTCGGGACAACCCCTTTACAGTACTTACAGAAAACCCGCCTAAATAATGCTCGGGAACTACTACAAAAATCTGACCTGCTAGTGTCCGAAGTTGCCGCTCACTGCGGCTATCAGGATACTGCGGCCTTCAGCAAAGTGTTTAGCAAGCACTTTGGCACGTCGCCAACAAAATATCGCGAAACTGTGCGCGCAAAATTATTTAGCACCCGATCATAAAATTGCCAAACAGTCATTAATCAGACAGAAGGAGCCCCGGGAAAGGAAGTTTTATACGATATAGAGAAGCCACTCGGCCACCAACGCAGGCTTATCGCAGCCCTTTATGTCCATAACGACATCTACAGTCAGCAATCGTCCATCGCCTTTGCTTTCTTCTGACACCACCTTCCAATTGAGCCGCACCTCGCTCCCCACAGGGACTGGCGATAGAAAGCGCAACCGGTTTACACCGTAATTCAATACGGTCATCTCCCCCAGCTTTTCAAACAACTCATCCAGCATTAAGTGGGGCAACAGTGAAAGATAGAAAAACCCATGAACGATGGTGCCACCCAAAGGCGTCTTGGAAGCCCGCTCCGGGTCCACATGAAGATACTGATGATCGCAGGTCACATCGGCAAACTGGTCAACCTGAGCTTGGCTTATAGCAAACCACTCTGACTGACCACTACGTAGTTCACTCATATTCCACTCTTTATAGTTTAAATCGAGAC
>DFBC01000111.1:5394-10988 GCA_002367235.1 Cellvibrionales bacterium UBA3090 | reverse complement strand
TAGCCAAATACATAGGTACCCGGTGCAGCCTCCTGAGGTTTGAACGCTGGATTTCCCAACGACTTGGGGGCTATTTTTTGACCGCCGGAACGGCCAGACAACCAGTCGGCCCAGTGCGTCCACCAGGACCCTGAACACTGCTCTGCACCTTCCAGCCAATTATCGGCGGATTCCGGCAGATCCTGATTAACAAAATACTTGGATTTTTTATTCGCAGGAGGATTGACCAGACTCTGAATATGACCACTGGAACTCAATACAAAGGTAACATCGCCACCAATAAACTGGGTGGTCTTGTAGCAAGTTTTCCAAGGGGTGATGTGGTCTGATAGCCCTGCGGTGATGTATTTATCGCAATCCAGTGCCGCTAAATCTATCTCGACACCCCGCACCTTCATTGCGCCTTTATATAAGGTGTTGTTCTCGAACATATCCAAAAAATCAGCGTGCAATTGAGCCGGTAAATTGGTCGAGTCGCTGTTCCAATAAAGTAGATCAAACGCTGGCGGTGCCTCGCCCATCAGATAATTGTTTACATGATAGTTCCAAACCAGATCGTTCGGACGCATCCAACTAAAGACTTTGGCCAGCTCGGCCCCCTCTAGAACGCCTTTTTCCTGAGATTTGGCCCGTGCAGCCCGGATTGTCTCAGGAGAGCTATAAACACCCAACTCCATCTCTTCTGATTCCATATTCAGCATACACACGGACAAGCTGAGGCTACCCACTAGATCAGAACCCGTCTGCTTTAAGTAGGAGGAGAGAATGGATGCCGTTACACCGCCGGCACAGGCACCCACCACATTGAGTTTTTTACTTTTCGTTATCTTCTGTATTGCATCTATTGCCTCGGCAACCGCCAAAACATACTGATCCATACCCCAGTGACGCTGTTCTTTGGTGGGGTTCCGCCAACTGACAGCAAAAACCTGAAAACACTGCTGAAGGCAGAAGCGGAAGAAGCTCTTTTCTTCGGTAAGATCGTAGATATAAAACTTGTTAATCTGGGGCGGTATAACCAATAGCGGCCGCCGATACACTTTAGGCGTAAGGGGTGTGTACTGGATGAGCTCCAAAAGCTCATTACGAAAAACTACCGCACCTTCGGATATCGCCAAATTCCCACCCACCTTGAATTGGCTTTTGTCGACCTGGGAGGGCATACCATTATTATTTTTCAAGTCATCGACGTAGTTACGCAGCCCCTTCACAAGGCTGGAACCCCGGCTCTCAACAACTCGTCTCAGTGCTTTTGGATTGCTCAACAAAAAGTTAGTGGGGGCCATGGAGGTGGTAATAACATCCTTAACAAATCGAGCTCTAAGCCTATCGAGGGTATCAAGCTCCAGCTCATCTACCAGTTCCCCCAGAGACTCATCCCAAGCAAAATAAGCCTGCTTCAACTTATGATAGAGAGCGTTTTCCTCCCACGATGGATCATCAAACCGACGATCGTTTTTTCGCCCCTCGTACTTATCAGTTCCCTTGATAATGTCGGCAACCTTACCCACAAACTGCTTGCTATTATTAGCCATTTTGGATGGCTGGGTAATCGCATGCTTAATCGTTTTTTTAACCGAGGACTTCAATTCCTCTGCACTCACACCAACTAACGGGCTTAAAGCCACGATGCCCTCAATAAGAGAATCCTCATATGCTTTTGACAGCACATCTTCCTTTTCCTGCTTCGAAGACTCCTTACTCTCTTTGGACATAACCTTTCCCTATAAACTATTTTTCCAGCCCCACTCTATCACCCGCACAACAGCGCGGAAAGTCTCACTAAAATAAGGAGGACATCGTTTTAACTATAGATAAATGGAAGGGGCGCTGCACTTAAACCCTCCTCTGGCTAGAGGTGTTCGAATAGATAGGCTTCAAGTTTTTCCAAATCGGGGATCAATGCCACCCGCTCATCCAGCCCAACCTGCATCAGTGCAAAGGGAAGGCTTGGCTCACCGGCAATTTCCTGTAACAAGTCCTCTTCCGATATTCTTACCGAGTGAGGGAAATCTCTTATAAATACCGCATAAAAATTAAACTTACTTTCCGGGCGCAACGTATTCATTACCAGCACCAATGAACCTTCCGTATCACATTGATCGCTGTCGCTGCCAATGGCTTCAAAGACAATCAGGGGAATTCTCTGCTCGCGCCACTCCATCCAGCCCTTCAACCAGACCGGCTCTTGGTGCTGCTCCTCATAATCAACAAAATGAACCACTTCAGCAACGGATGACATAGGGATAAGCCAGGTTTCACTACTTAGGGAAACAAACAGGCTGTCGACATCATCCAGTAATTTCTTTTGTTCCGCGATCAGCTGTCCCATTAACTACTGCTCCACCGCCATGCCGATAAGTTCTGTAATACTTGCCAACAATACGTCTTCTTGATAAGGCTTACCCAGATATTGCTCCACACCCAGCGCCATTGCCCGCTCTCGATGCTTCTCACCGGTTCTCGACGTGATCATGATAATCGGGATATGGTTTAAATCCTCATTGCCCTTAACCCGTCTGGCGACTTCAAACCCATCCATACGCGGCATCTCTATGTCCAACAGCATAACGTCTGGACGCTGATCCTGAAGAAGCTCCATGGCTTCAACGCCATCTCGGGCGGTGATCACATTGAAGCCTTGCCGCTCCAGAAAACGACCAGCAACTTTGCGAACCGTGACAGAATCATCAACGACCATAACCGTCGGCACTGCTGACTGAGCAGGAGGCTCCTGTTCATTATGTACATCAATACCAGCGCGGCTATCAGTCTGGCCACGTAGCAGGGCCAGCAAATCAAGAATTACGACGACTCGGCCATCGCCCAACAATGTTGCACCTGAAAGGCCTGGCACATTACTGAACTGTGGACCCAGACTTTTCACGACAATTTCGCTGCTGCCGGTTAGACCGTCAACCTGCACGGCGTACATCCGGGATTCTGAATGCACCAACACCATGAGAGCAGATTCTGCCGAGCTATCAATTTTGGGAGCCAAGTCGTCACTTAACAGGCTACCGAGATATCGCACTTCATACTGCCCACCGGCATATTCCAAGCGCGCATCAGGAAAACGATAGTAATGTTCCAGCTCCGAAGAGCTGAGGCGCACCACGCCATCCACACTACTCAAAGGCAGTGCAAATAAATCGTCGCCCAGCTCAATCATCAACGCCCGATTCACCGACATGGTAAATGGCAAGCGAACCGTGAACTGCGCTCCCTCGCCTTTCTTGGTCGCTATCTGAACCGAACCACCCAATTCACGGACTTGGCTGTTCACCACATCCATACCCACGCCTCGCCCTGAAACCTGAGTAACCTGTTGTGACGTAGAAAAACCGGAGTGAAAGATAAACTGGATTACATCCTGATCACCCAGCGCAGCTTCCGGCGTCATCAGGCCACGCTCCAAAGCTCGCTGACGTATCGCATCAATATTGAGGCCACGACCGTCATCCGCCAACATTAAGAGGATATCCCCGCCTTCCCGAACAAACCCAACAGAGATGACGCCCACCTCAGGCTTGCCTAACTGGATTCGATCTTCCGAAGATTCTATTCCATGATCGATGGAATTCCTGATCATATGCTCAAGGGGTGCCAGCATCTGCTCCATCATCGAGCGATCCATTTCACCATCCACATTGACCAATTGCAGCTCTACCTTTTTACCCAGTTCATCGCTGAGTTGCCGCACCATACGCCTCAATCTGGGCACCATGCGGGAAAATGGCACCATCCGGGTTCGCATCAAGCGCTCCTGAAGGTCAGTATTGATTCGAGCTTGCGATAATAACTGCGCCTCGGCACCTCTTGCCTTTTCAACCAGCGTGCTTTTCAAATCTTTTAGATCAGAAGCAGATTCAAGCAAGCCGCGCGATAACTGTTGTAACTGGGAATATCGATCCATCTCCAGAGGATCAAAGCCCTCGACCTCTGATGATGACATGGCGTCAATTTGCTCCTGGCGGAACATTACTTGTGCATCCGTCTCCATACCCAAACGACGCACCTGATCCTTGAGCCGGATAATTGTTGACTCCATTTCGTCGAGGGTAAATGCAAACTCACTGACCTGCTGCTCAATACGCCCACGAGAAATACTGGTTTCGCCAGCCAGATTTACCAAGCTCTCCAGTAGCGGTGCCGACACCTTCACCATTTCCTGAGGTTTGGTCTGACGCTCAATCTGAGGAATCACAGCCTCGATCATGTCGGGCTTATACGATGCCTCCACTCGGATTTCACCAATGTCTGGCGACACGGGTGGTGTGGGCATTTCACTGCCTACCGACGCTGGTTCACGAACGGGCACGGGTTCGCCAGAATCAAATAATTGACGAGCTACAGACAAGCCTGCTGTCAGGGAATCCTGCTGCCTTAGCAATCGGCTGAATATATCGGAGTTCAATTCGCTGCGGTTGCTTTCCAGAACCAGAATATCATTCTCCATAGCGTGGCTAAGGGTACCCAGCTGCTCAAGCCCCGCCATTCGAGCACCACCTTTTAAGGTATGCAGCAAGCGCTTTAGGTTATCGACACTCTCGACACTTCCCCAGTCACCCTGCCAACTCTGCAGCGCCTGATCAATTCCTTCCAATAGCTCATCGGCTTCAGCAATAAATATTTCTAATATATCTAAATCTATATCGTCGCGATTGAGTGGCTGAACAACTACCTCAGGCAATGGATCGAGCAATGCCGGCTCGACCTCAGGCTTCGATGGAGCAATGTCTAAACCAGCAGATTCAGATTCTGGCTCAACGGGCGGTTGCACCGTAGGTAATTCGGTATTGAGAACATCTATATTCGTCAGATCGGGTTCAGCCGATTCAACAACATCGGCAATCAGGGCTTCTAGCTCTCCCCTCAAGTCATCGGTGATTGGTAGCAGTTCTTGATTAGCCGCCACACAATCGATCATACCAAGCAGTACATCATGGGCTTTGGCCATGGGCTGCAACAAGTCGTCGACAGGCACCAATTGCTGTTGAAGTATTTTCTTGTAAACCTGGCTTAAGAGCACTGATAACTGACTTAGGGGGCCGGCACCTGCCTGGTCTGCCGCCATGGCCAGCTGATCAAGCTCGTCGCACAACTGCGCTGGCAGCGATTCATCCTGTGGATTTAGCTGCCAGTTGTACAGACTGTTTTCGGCATCTAGCAGGTTGTGAATCCCCTGCATCATAAGCTGGTTAAGCCCATCTGGATCTACCGAAGAGGGCGCTTGTTCACTGGCGTTTAACGCACCAAAGGATTGCTCTTTGAGGGATTCAAGGCGCGTCAAAAATTGTTCAAGCTCGGGGATATCAGCAATTCTTGACTCGGTATGCACCGAAGCAATCGACGCCCGGCAGCACTCAACGACATCGGATAACAGTGCAACAATATCGTTGTCTACATTAAGCTGATGGGTATAGAGACCGAGAACATATTGCTCAAGGGGTACGACAAGATCACCAATGACATTGATCCCTGCCATGCGCGCACTGCCCTTCAAAGTGTGTAGAGCGCGCTGAAGGGTGCTAGACGGTGGTGAATAGACCGGAGCTTCTCTTCGCTGCGCATCAACGAAGTCCTGCACAACA
>DFBC01000111.1:0-5240 GCA_002367235.1 Cellvibrionales bacterium UBA3090 | reverse complement strand
TACTGGCGGGTTCTAAATCTGAACCTTCTGGCAGTTCGGTTTCTTCTCCCTTGGCCAGTGCATCGGCAGCAACCACCAATTGCCCCACATAGGCCTCTCGATTATAGATATTCTTGCTGTGGAAGGCCTCGGCCAATCCCGGTATAACTTCTCGAGCCAAATCCACAAAAGCAATTAATGTCGGAGTAATAGTGACTCGCTTTTCAATCACTTTGTTGAGTAGATTTTCAACTGCCCAGGCCAACTCGCCCAGGGTTTCTGCCCCGAGCATACGACTGCTACCCTTGAGCGTATGAAAACCACGTCGAATGTCTGCCAGCGGCTCTTGTGCTGACGGGCTGTCAACCCACTGGAGATAAGCCACCTCTATCGACTCGAGCACCTCGGCCACTTCTTCGATAAAAATATCGACAATTTCCTGGTCGGCAAAGTCATCCTCCTCTGCCGGTAGTTCAATCTCTGTCGGCTGCTCTGTAGAAGTCAGCGCCTCTTGAGGATCAACNNAAGGCTCTTCAGCATCTGAGAACGCCAGTTTGGCGATGCCTTGTTCAGCCAAACCAAGAATCGTTTGCTCTGCCTGCTCATCCTGCTGGCCAATGCACTCCAGATAACATTCAATGCTGGTGATGGCATCTGCCAAGGCGTCAAGAGAATCCCAGTTAGGCACACTATCTCGACCAAGAACCTCTGCTAGCAAAAACTTGCGGCAAACATCCAGAATGGCAGCACCGCGATCTAAACCCACCATCGCCAAAGCGCCGCGAATATCAAGCAGCAGTTCTGGTACACCATCGAGCTGTTCCCGTTGCCACTGAGAAGCGATAAATTCAACGATAGCCTCTTTGACCGAAGAGAGACCTTTCCCGGCTTCCTCTAACAGGGATGCCTGGGCACTGTTCACCTCAACCAGCATTTCACCAGACAGGGATGATTCGCCAACCAGCTGACGATTATTACTCAGCCAGCCATGCAGACCAGCCTCGCCTTCTACCAGTTGAGTTGCCACTAACAGCAAACACCCACTGACCGCAGCAGAAGGGTTGTCTCTATACGTCAGCACCTGCTTCCGGGCATTTTCCAGAGACTCGCGAAGTTCGTTGCGCCCCAACACGGCAAGGGAGTCACTGATTCGCTTCATGCCGCTGGCGGCATCATCCAGCAACTGCTCATTGTCACCACCTTCAATGGTATAGCGATCCAACGCCTCCTTAACCTGGGCAAACTCTTCATCCAGAGCAGCCACAACCGCCTGGGCGGTATCTGGATGGAATACTGGTGATAAGCCATCCTCCCCATCTTGCAATAGCGCTTCCGGAAGCGATTCGTTCAAGCAATAGTCCTCTCGCACCTGAACAGCGCGAGGAGCCTCACTGTGAGCATAGGCAATGTAAAAGAGGATATTTTTTAGTAGCGTTTCAGGTAGCGGTTCCGACATGCCCTCAAGGCCCGCCGCCGCTAGCTGACGAATTTGTCCATCCAGCTCTTTTAGTAACATCTTGACGGCATAGCCAAGAGGGATTTGCTTTGCCGAAATGCCTTCTAACAGCGCCAATACCGCAGTCCATAGAGGCTCTCTAGGAAACCCTTTGCTCAGCTCTTTCAGGCGAGAAAAAACCTTGTCGAGATAGCCAAAGTTTTCTTCTATCTTTTCACCTTTCACTACACCAAGTAAGGCGTATTGATACATTTGCCTCAGCTTGCGCAGCAAGTTAGCCATAGAGACCGCATCTGGCTGCCGGTTATAAGGCTTACTCAGTTTCTGGGCAGCCTGCATCTGGGGCGTAAAGAAAGACGTTTCAGAGACTAACGGCTCGCCGCGCACGGCTCGCAATTCATTCAGCAACAGCAATAACGTTTCTGGCTGATCTCGACGGTTACTCATTACCTGTCGCAGGTAGGCAGGCAATTTGAGAATTGCCTGCACCATCACATCACATGCGTCGGTAAGATTTTGAACACGCCCGTCGAGCATGCTTTCGGCCAGCGCTTCCATTTCTTCAGATAAAAGAATTGGGCCATGACATTCTGCAATTTTAAGTGAGCCGTGCACTTGGTGAATGTGACTGAGACAAAAACGAATCTGGGTCTCATCAGACGGATCGTCAAGATAGGTTTCCAGTGCCTCATAGGACTGATGCAGCGTCGCTTCAACCTCATCAATCAGCCACTCAAGGCCTTGCAGTTTTCCTCTTAGCGCCATCAACCGCCCCTTGCGTATTTATCGAACCCACAGATAGCAAAGCCTATCGTTAAACAACCGCACACCAGCAACCCTGAATTGGCAGTGTTTTGGCCCATACTTAACAGCACCGAACTTACTTGTCAGTGACCAAACCTTCTTTCTTTTCATTCTCAAGGCTATCAAATACCTGGTCATCATTGCCTGGCTCATCACTTGTTGGTGTAGACCGGGACTCTAGCTCATTAAGTTTCTGATCAATTTCTTCATCAAAACTCCAGTCCTCCTCTACATCGTCATCTGACAGGAGCTGCTCCATAAGCTCATCTTCTATGGAGGTATCATCTTCACCAAAGCCAAGATCCGACTCGAGAGCGGCATGGGCTGCCTCAGCCTCTTTCAGTGCGCTATTAATTTTTTCCGCGTCTTCTGTCGTTCTACCCTTTGGGTGCAAGGCATCATCAACCATAGCCGCCTCGTCTTCAGATGCGACATGATGTTTGACTGGCGCTGGCACAGCTACTGGACTTGTTTTACGGGGTTCCTCAGCGTTGGGGAAATCTACGCCCTCATCGTAAGAGATGTCTTGATCGACAACCTCACTCTCCGCTTCTTCCGGTATTTCTTCAACGATGTCACTCTCCACCGCGCCCATGAACTCATCGTAGGCAAAGCCTTCTTCGACGCTTTCAGTCTCCTCCCTCGCCATCGAGTCGGGTAGTTTGAAACCAGAAACTGAATTTCTCAGCTCAATGGCCAGTTCCGCCAATTCACCAATAGAGTTGGCGGTGTTATTTGTGCCAGACAAGGTTTGGGACGTGATGTCCTGAATAACATTCATTGTGCTAGAGATATGACCAGCCGTTTTGGACTGATTGCTCGCTGTAGTCGAAATATCCTGAATCAACTCGGCAAGGTCTGCAGATACCGTCTCGATTTCTTCCAGAGCCCCACCCGCCGCATGTGCACGTTCGGCCCCCTTCACAACTTCCGATGTGGTTTGCTCCATTGAGCTCACCGCTTCATTCGTGTCTGTCTGAATGGTTTTCACTAGCGAGGCAATCTGTTTGGTTGCCCCGGCAGAACGCTCTGCAAGACGCTGAACTTCATCGGCTACCACAGCAAAGCCCCGACCAGCATCACCAGCCATTGACGCCTGGATCGCAGCATTGAGTGCCAAAATATTGGTTTGATCAGCAATATCGTTGATCAACGATACGATATCTCCAATCTCCTGAGAACTTTCACCCAATCGCTTGATGCGTTTGGAGGTGTCCTGGATTTGTTCACGGATCGTATCCATGCCGGCAATGGTATTCTGTACAACTTCAGCACCTTTTTTGGCAATAGATACTGATTTTTCCGCCACCATGGCGGACTCGGAAGAATTCGCGGAGACTTGATCGATGGCGATGGCCATTTCATTGGTTGCCGCAGAGGCTCCGGCAATCTCTTCCGCTTGATGCTCTGAGGCTTCTGCCAATTGTAGCGCCGTAGCACGAGTTTCATTTGCCGCAGCCGAGACGTTCTCGGAAGTATCCTGTATTTGAGCAACCAAAATCCGTAGCTGATCGATCGTGTAGTTGATGGAGTCGGCAATCGCGCCGGTAAAATCTTCTGTCACGGTTGCATGGTTAGTGAGATCACCTTCACCAAGACCGGCAATCTCATCCAGCAATCGCAGAATGGCGCGCTGATTATGATCATTAGCCGTTGCCGTTTCACGCAGGCTTCTGCGGGTTTCAGCTGAAATTAGCACCCCCATCACAGCCATCAAAATCACACACAAAACACCCGCATAAAACGCTGTCTGATAAGAAAGCCCAAAGCTTTCAGGCGTGGCTGCAATTGAGTCTGACAACTGGCTGATCTGCTCTTGCAAAATAGGTGATTCATCAAGGATGGCATCATTGGCCTGACGAGCGCTGAAGAGTGCCGGGGTCGCCTCAAAAATTTCCTGAATAGAACTACTGACAAAAGCAAAACGCTTGGTTATACGCTCCAAACTAGCCTTGGCTTTTTGCCCTGTGACGCGGCTAATACCCAACTCAGCATTACCCGTTTTCATGCCCTCCAAGACACGGCCAAACAGACTCGCATCACTGGTAAATTGCTCTGCCGAAATTTCAGCATCCGCACCACCGGCCAACATTTTATCTACATTTCGCCCAATTCTTTCCGCTCGCCATGATTGCGCCTGTGCTACTGCCACCTGCTCTGCTGGCGCTCTACTTGTCAATAATATTTCGACAACCTGTGTGTGCTCCTGCTGTAGTTCAGGGAGCGTGTCATTCAGTGTTGCAGCAACCTGATTCAGGAAAATAACCGTATCTTTATTATCGATAATAGTCTGAGCATTTTCGCGAGCCTTCAGCCAGGCCGCCTCCAAACTACTGAGTTGAGATGACAGTGTTGCAGAGGAGCGGTTGGCATTTAACTTACTCCAGCTTTGCTGCATTTGATCTACCACACTTTGCAGCTCAGCAAAGGCCTTTTCCTGACCCGATGTCGCCTCGCGCGACAAGCTGACCAAACGGTAAGACTGCGCCCTCATCTCTGAGGCACTCTGAAGGTTTTCCTGATCCATGGAGGTCTGGTTGAAAACTGTCAGCAGGTTGAAGCCAAGAAAAACCATGGCGATAATCAGCATGACTGCCAACATCACTGTAAAGGTATTAGTTTTTGGTTTCCGGGTTCCGTTATTCATCTCAATCTCACTCCGAACCAGTGATGCTGGGACACCCCAGCAAATCTAGAAAATTTCTCTTTGGCAAACCGATTAAACGGCCACCGCCATAAAACATTGGTCACTAAGCAACTGACCCGGGCGCAGTAAGGCCCAATTTTTATCGTCTTGGGCAAAACCGCCACCCACGTAGGGCGTAAGCACATCTGGCACCCCGTCAAGATTTGACTGAAATGTATCCACCCCAAAATGGCGCATATCAAAAACTTGATCTACGACTAACCCAACAAACACGCCCATCATGTCGATGACCAACACGCGCTGGGATCTGGACGGAGCTGACAACTCGCCACCAAGAAATTCAGCCAAATTAAC
>DFBC01000150.1 GCA_002367235.1 Cellvibrionales bacterium UBA3090 | reverse complement strand
CCAGCCTCAAGGCGCTGCTGAGCAGCTCCGATGTGGTATCACTCCATGTACCAGATACCGATGCCACTCGGTACATGATGGGGCCAGAGGAGCTGGGCTCGATCAAAAAAGGGGGCATTCTGATCAATGCTGCCCGCGGCCAAGTCGTTGATATTGATGCCTTGAGTGCGCTATTGGAAAGCAACCATCTGGCCGGTGCAGCCATAGATGTGTTCCCCACCGAACCCAAGTCTAATCAGGAAGAATTCATCTCTCCCCTGAGGCAGTTCGACAACGTTATTCTGACACCACACATTGGTGGTTCTACACAGGAAGCGCAGGAAAATATTGGCTTGGAAGTCGCCGAAAAGCTGGCTCGTTACAGCGACAGTGGCGCGACAATCAGCGCAGTTAATTTCCCTCAGGTATCGCTACCGCCTCATATCGGAACCCATCGCCTGCTACACATTCACCATAATGTGCCCGGCATCATGACCGCGATTAACCAAGTGTTCTCCGATAACAATATCAACATTTGCGGCCAACACCTGCAAACCACCGCTAAGATGGGCTATGTGGTGCTTGATGTAGATGCTGAATACAGTGATATTGCCCTAAAGGCCCTGAAAGAAATTGATGGCACGATGCGTTGCCGGGTTCTTTTTTAATCAAAGACTTATAAACACATTTGATTAATTCATAATTAAGCCGGGGGCCAACAAACCCCCGGCTTTTTATTTTAAATCCCAGAATTAATTAATTTTTGAAAATATCTTATCTCTTAACGATGGCACTTCGTTGACCAAGTGGTGCTGGGCTCCAGCAACGATGTCTAACTCAAGACAGGAGAACTTCCGGCTTAGCTCATTGATGTTGTACTGCCAATCCACCGTTCTATCTTTATCTCCCTGAACGACAAGTAAGGGGTAGTCACTTGGCGGTAGTGCCACAAACTCTTCCGTCCAGCGCTTCATCGAGGCGAGCCACTCCATCGGAATGCAATCAGCCTGAAGCGGGTCACTATTTTCCAGGAATTTATTAAACACCTCATCCGCTGTATTGGCCCTAAATTTTCGTTTGATCTTGCTCAAAAACCGATGAAGAAATTTGTAGGTATGTATACTTTTCTTCCAACCCCAGGGATGAATCAGCGGTGCCAACACAGTGATTTCTGTGAGGTCATTCTCATAGTGGTGTGGCTTGGCCGCCAGGATATATTTCAAAAGAATTGCGCCACCCGTACTCTGACCTACCGCCTTCCACGGTTTAGGCATGTTCATTTCACAGCTGTGCAACAAATCAGAAAATACATCCACGTAATGATCGAAACTTTCAATTGAGACGCGCTCCCCACCCGAGAGACCATGACCGGGCAAATCAAATGCCACCACTGCATAGCCAAGCTGTAGGAGATGACGAATCAAGTGTCCATAAAGGCCGACGTGGTCAAAGTAACCATGCACAACAAAATAGGTCCCTCGAGGATTTTCCGGCATCCAGTAGTGGGCCGCCAGACGGAATCCGCGTACCGAGAAAAAGCCCAGGTAATGATCGATGCCGGCCACTTCAGCCGACATATCCAAACCATAGTGCTTCAGGTACTGAAGCTCCTCCGAAGTCCTCTCCGCACTGTCCCGAGAAGGATCAAAGGCCATTAGTTGGAGGTCCCTGCGTACACACTCCAATAATTCAGCGTTAATACTCATTTCTTTAAACGGCTCACCACTCATTCGCATCGATTTTATACTAGCAATAATCCCGGATTATTGTTCGACAACCTGTGTTTTGTCATCAGACACCACCTCAACCCGCTCTGAACACAAAGTCCTCCAGCCCCCGCAGACAAGCCATTTTACAGCAGTACGGCTTTACCCTCTCAGGCATATATAATGACACGGTTTATGACATCAGCTTAGGTCGAATAAAGGGAAATCACGCCATCAAACCGTATCGGCACATTTTTTTGAACCAAAGCAATCCGCTAATATTGACCAAAAAGGTGTTTCTCAATGCGGGGCGGGCCTCCCTGAAAAATCCACTACTTAATACTGGCAGCTCCTCAAGCTTAAACACACTCACAGGCACCAAACGCAATGAAAAAGAGCGATAAAAAAACTGAAAAGGCGATCAGGGAATCACTGACCGAAGTTTGTGATATGGCCCTCGAAAATGTTTCAGGTTTTAAGTGGTTAACCCACTGCGTGAACTATAGTAATTTTCCCGGCTCGCTCTCAATAGTCTGTGTTTTTCAATCCAATGATGAACTTTTATTGGCCAAAAAAAACCACATGGATAATTACCTCTGTAAAATTATTAAGGAAACATTGGAACGTTCAGACATAAAAATTTCCGACACAAAGAAACGTATACTGTTCGACACGGAAGAAAATTGTCTTATCGAAAATAATGGAAATTGGAAAGAACGTTTAAATTAAGATTTATTAAACTGTTCTGACCGGTAAAAATATTTTTACTCATCTTAAAAATTAAGGAAAAAGAGACCATGTACACGGATGAAGACCTAAACATTGCGGTTAGCAAAGGTATTTTTAGCGCTGACTCCGTTGCCGCATTTCGCGAAAACATCTCAACATCAAAATATACTCATGGAGTTGATGAAGAAAATTTTAGTCTGGTTTCTAGCTTTAATGATATTTTTGTCGTGATCGCCTGCACACTACTTCTTGGCTCATCAGCATGGGTAACAAGTGCTATTCACCCATCGGTTGGCATGGCAGTTCTGGCAGGTTTATCGTGGATACTGGCCGAATTTTTTGTACGAAAACGCAAGATGGCTCTACCGGCAATCATGCTTCTTTTATCATTTATTGGCAGTATTTTTACAACAGGAATTTTTTTGTTTAAGGCGATGGGGACAGAGGCATTTTTCTTTAGTGCTACCGCCGCAGCCATTGCCGCCTATACACATTGGCTGCGCTTTAAAGTACCAATAACCATTGCCGCTGGCACTGCAGCATCCGTTGCCGTTGTTGTTGCCGCTCTCCTGACTATGTTTCCCGGCATGTCTGACCGGATAATGCATATGGTGTTTGTTGGAGGAGTCGTCTCTTTCTCGGTAGCCATGTACTGGGACATGACAGACCGGTCAAGAACTACCCGACAATCTGATATCGCTTTCTGGCTTCACCTGTTAGCTGCACCGATGATTGTTCACCCGATATTTTCCAGGCTCGGCATCGCCGATGGCAACGAAAACCTAAGTAATATCACCATTATTCTGCTGCTGTATCTAGCAATGACATTGATTTCGGTGATTATTGACCGTCGAGCATTTATGATCTCATCGCTGATCTACGTTATTTATGCCTTCTCCGAGTTTTTTACCCTCTATGGATTTGCCGGTTACAACCTGGCGCTGACGGGTGTTTGTATTGGTCTTGCCCTGATTCTTTTATCTGGTTTTTGGCATAGAGTGCGCACAGCAATTGTTCTCAGGCTTCCTCATTTTGCACAGCAACTTATACCGCCCATCAAGTAATGGCGAACCTAAGCTGATTTATTCAAGCTACAATCAAAGTGAGACATTGTGTTGCCCAGTTGCCATTGAGGTGTGCATGAAAAAAACTCCATTTCTCTTTTATTTAAGTTTTATGTTCGCATTGCTCTATGGCTGTGCAAGCACGCTGCCTGAAAAAAATATGGCCACAACTTCTTTTAACAAAGATCACTTTAAACAGCATATGGTTTTAATCAATAACTCGGGAGAGGCCATAGAACTATCGACAATTAACGGGTTAAAAATACCGAAACGTAGTAATCAAGAGGTATTCGTTGACAGTTATATCCAGGCGGTAGTAACTAAAAATACAGGGCTTATTACCTATCAGATAAACAGCCTTGTCGAATACAAAGATCATGACAAACGTTTATATAAACAAGTGAGCTACAACACGCCTACCGGAAATGAAACAAAAGACGCCAATATTTTTGATCACACGATCTCCTGCCAAGGTAGTGCATATAGCGGATGTCGACATACAGAACATATTGTCTTTACCGTTGACCCGGAACTACTAGAAAGTATTGCCGACAGTTATAACGGTGACACACAAAGCAAGTGGCGCTATCAATTGTCCCCAAATACTGGGCGTAGCCATTTCGCTTTTTTACCCCTTGCAGAAATTGCTGCAATAGTAGAAGCCGCGACTGTTGAAAAAACAGGGCACCACTTCGGTAACTGATATTCATCCACAAAAAAGGCGACTGAATCAGTCGCCTTTTTATTTTAAATAGCCTTAAGTTAGCCGCTATAGTAGCTCACCACCCTGATATTTTTGAAACATATTCTCTAAGCTGACCGGAGTAATTTTACTGGCATTACCGGCAGTGCCAAAGGCTTCATATCGTGCCACACAGATATCCTTCATTGCCGATGTAGTGGCCGCCAAGTATTTTCTCGGATCAAATTCAGCAGTATTTTCTGCCAGAAACTTCCTCACTGCGCCGGTAGATGCCAACCGCAAATCGGTGTCAATATTGACCTTGCGCACACCGTGCTTGATGCCTTCAACGATCTCTTCCACTGGAACGCCATAAGTTTCGGGAATTTCACCACCGAACTCATTAATTACCGCCAACCACTCTTGAGGCACAGAAGAGGAACCATGCATTACCAGGTGAGTATTGGGAATACGCTCATGGATGGCTTTAATGCGATCTATGGCGAGAATATCACCCGTTGGTGGACGCGAAAACTTGTAAGCGCCATGCGATGTTCCAATCGCAATGGCCAGTGCATCCACGCCTGTTTTCGCGACAAAGTCTGCCGCCTCTTCCGGATCCGTCAGCAACTGGTCGTGTGACAGTGTGCCTTCGGCACCTACGCCATCTTCCTCACCCGCTTGTCCGGTTTCCAGTGAACCGAGACAACCCAGCTCACCTTCAACAGAAACCCCGCAGGCATGTGCCATATCAACGGTACGCCGAGTCACGTCAACATTGTATTCATACGAGGCCGGAGTTTTACCATTTTCTTCCAAAGAGCCATCCATCATTACCGAACTGAAACCCAGTTGGATGGAGCGCTGACAAATGGCAGGACTGGTACCGTGGTCCTGATGCATACACACAGGAATATGCGGAAACTCTTCAATCGCTGCCAGTATCAGGTGACGCAGAAATGGCGCCCCGGCATACTTTCTGGCACCCGCAGATGCCTGAACAATGACCGGAGAGTTGGTTTGATCCGCCGCTTCCATAATCGCGCGCATCTGCTCCAGGTTATTGACATTAAAGGCGGGAACACCGTAGTTGTTCTCCGCAGCGTGATCCAGTAGTTGACGCATTGAGATAAGAGCCATGAATCTGATCCTCACTAATCATTAGTTGTTGGTATGACTGCTAACCAATAGCACCCTACCGTTGCGGTACGACCGCGAATTTTTAATACTGTGCTTTAACCGTTTGCCCGCTCTTCGAGCACAGCAACAGCAGGCAGCACTTTACCCTCGACATATTCAAGGAAGGCCCCGCCGCCTGTAGAGATATAGGAAACCTTATCAGCGATGTCGTATTTGTCTACCGCCGCCAAGGTGTCTCCACCCCCGGCAATGGAAAAGGCCTCACTGGCAGCAATCGCCTCAGAAATCACCCGAGTACCCTCGCCAAACTGATCGAATTCAAATACACCAACTGGGCCATTCCAAATAATTGTCCCGGCACTTTTGAGTAGCTCGGCCAACTGTTTTGCCGTCGCTGGACCAATATCAAAAATCATGTCGTCATCTTCCACATCTGTCGCGGCTTTCAAGCTGGCCTCGGCAGATTCAGAAAACACCTTACCAACCACCACATCAGATGGCAGCGGTATATTGGTTTTTGCCATCAATTTTTGAGCTTCGGGAATAAGATCGTGCTCACACAGCGATTTTCCCACAGGCAGACCTTCAGCGGCCAAAAACGTATTGGCAATACCCCCACCAACTATCAACTGATCCACTTTATCGGACAGTGTTTCAAGAACCGTTAGCTTGGTTGAAACTTTTGAGCCACCGACGATGGCCACCATGGGACGAACGGGATTAGCCAGAGCCTTTTCCAAGGCATCCAGCTCTCCAGCCAATAATGGCCCGGCACAAGCAACCGGCGCATATTTCGCAACACCATGAGTGGACGCTTGAGCGCGGTGGGCCGTACCAAAAGCATCCATCACAAAAATATCACAGAGTGATGCATAAGCTCTGGCGAGAACCTCATCATCCTTTTTCTCACCGGGATTAAATCGAACGTTTTCCAAGAGAGCCAGTTCACCCGCTTCCAGCTCTACACCCGCCGTCCAGTCAGCGACAACTTTTACCTCAGACCCAAGCAGCTGTCCCAGATGATTGGCCACGGGTTGCAGGGAAAATTGCTGATCGAATTCACCTTCGGTAGGACGACCCAAGTGCGACATCAAGATAACCTTAGCACCGCTATCCATGGCCTGTTTGATGGTCGGTAATGCCGCCCGAATACGGGCATCCGAGGTGACAACGCCCTCTTTGATTGGCACATTGAGATCTTCACGGATCAATACCCGCTTACCCGACAAATCCAGATCTGTCATTTTAATTACATTAAGAGTCATGCTGTTCTCAACCTTTTTTCTCGGTTAACCAATGTATTACCAGCTCTACCATACGATTGGCATATCCCCATTCGTTATCAAACCAGACCAGTACTTTTACCAGCCGTTGCTGACTTACACGAGTTTGGCTCGCATCGACGATGCCGCTGCGTGGATCGTGATTAAAATCACAGGATGCCAGGGGTTCTTCTGTGTACCCCAGGATGCCTGACAATGGTCCATTGGCCACCTCTTCTAATACTTTGTTTACACGACTGACATCAACATCCGTGTTAAGCAAAACGGACAGGTCAATGGCAGACACGTTCATGGTAGGCACTCGCATCGCCTGCGCTTCAAAACGTCCGGCCAATTCGGGCAGCATCCGGTCAATACCACGGGCCAAACCCGTATCCACCGGGATAATTGACTGCATGGCTGCACGGGTTTTTCTTAAATCAGTGTGATGGTAAGCATCGATAACAGGCTGGTCATTCATCGCCGAGTGAATGGTAGTGATCACCCCACCTTCCACCTCAAATGCTTCATGGAGGGTTTTAATCACCGGCACCACGCAGTTGGTAGAACAGGAGGCATTAGAGATGATCGTTTCTTCACCGGTCAAACTGTACTCGTTCACCCCAAGTACAATGGTGGCATCTACGCTGGGTTCAGCTGGCTGCGAAAAAACCACTTTTTTAGCGCCGGCCGACAGATGCTTCTCTGCCATTTGCCGGTCTGTAAAGCTTCCGCTGCACTCCAATACCACATCAATATTCAACGCATTCCATGGCAACTGCTGAATATCCTCACAGTGGAAGACTGAGATCGAATCACCATTAATAATCAACTCATCACCAGCGATATCAACACTGCCGGGGAAGCGGCCGTGGGTGGAGTCATATTTAGTCAGATGGGCAATGGTCTTACAGTCAGCGGGTTCATTGATCGCCACCACCTGCATTTTCTCACAACCATTGGACTCATAGAGCGCACGCAATACAGAGCGACCAATGCGTCCATAGCCGTTAATCGCTACGCGAATCAAGGCTGCCGATCCTGCTTGTTAAGCCATCGCATGCCTGTATACACCACGGCAACCCCGCCACCATCGATCAAAGCTGTGACTTCACCGCTTCGACAACATTCTCAACGGTGAAACCAAACTGCTTCATCAGTTCACCACCAGGTGCCGACTCACCAAAAGTCGTCATGCCTACCACGCGACCATCAAGGCCAACATATTTGTACCAGTAGTCCGCGTGAGCCGCTTCTACGGCTACCCGCGCTCGAACACTCGGGGGTAACACTGCATCGCGATAGGTTGACTCTTGAGCAGCAAAAATTTCAGCACAGGGCATTGAAACCACTCGAACTTTCACGCCTTTTTCAGACAGTTCACTTGCCGCATCAAGAGCCAGTTCGACCTCAGAGCCAGTGGCGATAATAATGGCATCCAGCTCACTGGAAACATCACGCAACACATAACCACCACGGGCCACATTGGCCAATTGCTCTTTACTGCGCATTTGAGGCGCCAAGCCCTGTCGACTAAAGATCAGCGCACTGGGGCCATCCTTTCGCTCAATCGCACTCTTCCAACATACCGCAGATTCCACCGTGTCACAGGGACGCCAGGTATGCAGGTTGGGCGTAGAACGCAGAGCCGTCAGCTGCTCTACCGGTTGGTGGGTTGGACCATCTTCACCCAAACCAATCGAATCGTGAGTGTAGACAAAAATACTTTTCTGTTTCATCAATGCCGCCATACGCACTGCATTTCTAGCGTATTCCATGAACATCAGGAAGGTCGCACCGTAGGTCACAAATCCACCGTGCAGGGCGATGCCATTCATCATGGCACTCATGCCAAACTCACGAACTCCGTAGAAAATATAGTTACCAGAGGCATCGTCGGCAGTGACCCCTTTGGAACCAGACCAAAGCGTGAGGTTGGAACCGGCCAGGTCGGCAGAACCACCCAACAGTTCGGGTAGCTGTGGGCCATAGGCATTGAGACAGTTTTGCGAAGCTTTTCGAGAGGCTACCTTTTCCATCGCCTGCTGGCATTGGTTAATGTAGGCATCGGCCTTCTCAGCAAAATCGGCGGGAAGTTCACCTTTAACCCGGCGTTCAAATTCTGCCGCTAACTCAGGATGCGCGGCACGATAACTGTTTAATTTTTCCTTCCAGGCAGACTGGGCAGCAGAACCTTTTTCTACGGCATTCCACTGGGCATAAATCTCTGTGGGTATTTCAAAAGGTCCATACTGCCAACCCAGTTGCTCTCGAGCCAGAACAATTTCATCGGCACCCAGTGGTGCCCCGTGACAATCTTCCTTACCCTGCTTACTAGGCGACCCAAAACCAATAATGGTTTTACAACAAATCAACGTCGGCTTGTCCGCATCCAACCGCGCGACTTCAATGGCGGCTTTTATGGCAGCTGAGTCATGGCCATCTACATTGGGGATAACCTGCCAACCGTACGCCTCAAAACGTGCTGGGGTATTATCGGTAAACCAACCCTCAACCTCACCATCAATGGATATGCCATTGTCATCGTAGAACGCAATCAGCTTGCCTAGCTTTTGTGTGCCCGCCAGAGAAGAGACTTCGTGGGAAATACCTTCCATCAAACAACCATCACCCAGGAAGCAATAGGTGTAGTGATCGACCATCTCATGACCGGGGCGGTTAAACTGAGCGGCAAGAATTTTTTCAGCCAGCGCCATACCGACGGCATTGCTGAGACCCTGACCCAATGGGCCAGTGGTCGTTTCCACACCAGGGGCATAGCCATACTCCGGGTGCCCCGGTGTTTTGGAATGCAACTGGCGGAAATTTTTCAGCTCTTCAACGGGTAGGTCGTAGCCACTTAAATGCAACAGCGAATAAAGCAGCATAGAGCCATGGCCGTTAGACAGTACAAAACGATCGCGGTTGACCCACTTGGGATCCGCAGGGTTGTGAACGAGATAGTCGTTCCACAGCACTTCGGCGATGTCCGCCATACCCATGGGGGCACCGGGGTGGCCGCTGTTGGCTTGTTGAACAGCGTCCATACTGAGAGCACGAATCGCATTGGCGAGATCACGTCTGGTTGGCATCAAGAAGAGCTCCTGCAGGAAAAATAGGGGGTTTAAGAGGGGCGCTATTTTCTCGCACTCGCGCTGTTCAGTAAACAGCCATTGGTAATCTTTTACTCGATATCTGTATTGCTGTATCCGTTTATTAATCCAGACCGGACAAAACCTATATCAATATTTTTTGATATAGGTTTTTGGTTGTGCTAGAGTCCCCACCCATGACCGCTACTGCCAGACAAATTGAAGTGCCGCCCAGCGGCCAAGATCTACTTCAAACCGATTCGCTGGCTGCTTTTTGTAAAGCAGCCGGTGATCCTCTGCGCCTGGAAATTCTTCGCGTACTCCAACATAACGCCTATGGCGTATTGGAATTAAGTCAGCTTTTGGACGTGAAGCAATCTGGAATGAGCCACCATCTGAAAGTGCTGGCCAGTGCGGGGCTCGTGGCTACCCGACGAGAAGGAAATACTATCTTTTATCGCCGTGCCCCCCAGCCCATAGAACCGTTACTCCAAGAGCTACACCGCAATCTCTTTGCCACGGTTGATCTCATTAAACTCTCCGCTGAATTACAACAGCGCATCCACGCCACCAATCAGGAGCGCACCAAAGCGTCGAGAGATTTCTTTGAGAAAAATGCCGATCGCTTCCACGCCAACCAGGACTTAATTGCCAGTTTCACTCAATACGGCGAGATTATTACCGAATTCCTGGACACGTCTTCCGTGACCAAAGAAACCGTACTTGAGGTCGGTCCCGGAGAAGGAGACTTTCTCCCCAGTCTAGCCCAACGATTTAAACGGGTTATCGCGCTCGACACCTCCGATGAAATGCTTTGTCGGTCGCGCAGCATAACCAGAGACCATCAGCTAGATAACGTTCACTTTGTCCACGGCGATACTGCCATCGCCGTGGAACAGCAGCTGACTGCAGACTGTATTACGCTCAATATGGTACTTCACCACACCCCCGACCCGGCTCAAATTTTCGATGACTTGGCGCAACTGCTGAAGCCCGGGGGCGTACTGCTAGTCACAGAACTCTGTCATCACGATCAAAGCTGGGCGAGAGAGTCCTGCGGTGATTTATGGCTCGGTTTTGAGCCCGAAGACTTAAGCAGTTGGGCTGCAACAGCTGGGCTAGAGGAAGGTGAAAGTCTGTACTTGGCGCAACGCAATGGTTTTCAGATTCAACTGCGCCAGTTCTTCAAACATTGACGCATTAACTCATTAACGATTACAGGAACAATACCCATGTCTAGTTATAGCCTGTTTACATCAGAGTCTGTTTCAGAGGGCCATCCAGACAAAATGGCCGACCAGATTTCTGATGCGGTACTGGATGCCATTCTAAAAGACGACCCTGACTCACGCGTTGCCGTGGAAACCATGGTAAAGACCGGCATGGCTATTATTGCCGGTGAAGTGAGGACCGACACCTACGTAGATCTCGAAGACATTGTCCGCGGTGTCATCATGGACATTGGATACACCAGTTCTGATGTGGGCTTCGATGGTGCCTCCTGTGCAGTACTTAATGCCATTGGCAAACAGTCTCACGATATTGCGGTCGGCGTAGATGAAGGCGAAGCAAAGGAAATGGGTGCCGGCGACCAGGGGTTGATGTTTGGTTACGCCACGAATGAAACCGACGTATTGATGCCTGCGCCTATCTACTATGCACACCGACTGGTAGAGCGCCAGGCGAAACTCAGAAAGCGCGGCGTTCTGCCCTGGCTTCGCCCGGATGCCAAAAGTCAGGTGACGCTACGTTATGCCGACGGAAAGCCCGTGGCCGTTGATGCCGTAGTGCTCTCCACACAGCATGCACCCGAAATTTCTTTGGCAGATTTGCAAGAGGCGGTACTTGAGGAAATCATTAAACCGATCCTGCCAGAAGAGTGGCTGCACGCCGATACCAAGTACCATATTAACCCCACGGGACAGTTCATTATTGGTGGACCGATGGGCGACTGCGGACTAACCGGTCGAAAAATTATTGTCGATACCTATGGCGGCATGGCCCATCACGGTGGCGGCGCTTTCTCGGGAAAAGACCCCTCCAAGGTTGACCGCTCTGCGGCTTATGCGGGCCGTTATGTGGCAAAAAATATTGTAGCTGCCGGACTAGCTGATCGCTGCGAAATCCAGGTGTCCTACGCCATTGGTGTCACAGAGCCAACGTCCATTAGCGTTAACACCTATGGCACTGGAAAATTGACCAATGACGAAATTGCCACCTTGGTGCGCGACCATTTCGATCTTCGCCCCCAGGGACTGATAGAAATGCTCGACCTGAAGCGCCCTATTTATCGAGCCACAGCCACCTACGGACACTTCGGCCGTGAAGAAGAGAATTTTACCTGGGAAAAAACTGACAAAGTTGAGGCACTCAAAGCGGCTTTATAAGACGCCATCCTGAACCGTCAAAAATACCAGCTTATTGATTTTAAGGACTACAAATGACCACGACTAACGATTATAAAGTTGCAGATATCAGCCTCGCCGAGTGGGGTCGCAAAGAAATTTCCATCGCCGAAACAGAAATGCCCGCATTGATGGCTCTACGTGAAAGCTACAGGGCAACACAACCGCTGGCAGGAACCAAAATTCTTGGTTGTATTCACATGACCATTCAAACGGCGGTATTGATCGAAACACTCGAGGCACTAGGCGCTGAAGTTCGCTGGACCTCGTGTAATATTTTCTCCACCCAAGACCACGCCGCAGCAGCCATCGCTGCCAATGGCACCCCCGTGTTTGCCTGGAAAGGAGAAACGGAAGAAGAGTACGAATGGTGCCTGGAACAACAGATATTAAAAGATGGCCAGCCATGGGATGCCAATATGGTGCTGGATGATGGGGGTGATTTAACCGCGCTACTCCACCAAAAATATCCTCAGGTTCTGGAAAATATTCACGGTATTACCGAAGAAACAACGACCGGTGTTCATCGCCTGTACGAAATGCTGAACAACGGCGAATTAAAAGTACCTGCCATCAACGTCAACGACTCGGTCACCAAATCAAAGAACGACAATAAATACGGTTGCCGCCACAGCCTTAACGATGCGATTAAACGTGCCACGGACCACCTGCTGGCCGGCAAAAAAGCATTGGTGATTGGCTATGGTGATGTGGGCAAAGGGTCCGCTCAATCCCTGAATCAGGAAGGTATGATTGTCAAAGTGACGGAAGTTGATCCTATCTGTGCCATGCAAGCCTGCATGGATGGCTTTGAAGTCGTATCTACCTATCAAGATGGCGATCCATCCAAAGGTGTTAACACCCAACTGCTTGCAACCACCGACTTAGTGGTTACCTGTACGGGCAACTACAACGTTTGTGATTCAGATATTCTCGCAGCGTTAAAATCTGGTTGTGTAGTGAGTAATATCGGTCATTTTGATAATGAAATTGATACGGCCTATATGCGAAAAACCTGGCAGTGGGAAGAGATCAAGCCACAAGTACATAAGGTATTTCGCAACAAAGAGACCAACGATCACCTGCTACTGCTTTCCGAGGGCCGGTTGGTCAATTTAGGTAATGCCACCGGACACCCAAGTCGCGTCATGGATGGGTCATTTGCTAATCAGGTCTTGGCACAAATTCACCTTTTCCAACAAAAATACGCCGATCAGGATGAGGCCACCAAAGCAGAATTATTGCGTGTGGAGGTATTACCCAAGAAGCTGGATGAAGAAGTCGCAGCACATATGGTCAATGGTTTTAGTGGTGTCATTACCCGACTCAAACCAGAGCAGGCCGAATACATTAATGTGCCAGTAGAAGGGCCATTCAAGGGCGACAGCTACCGATATTAAAATAATTGCCGGAAGCCTCCTACGCGGAGGCTCCGACACCTTTTTTAAGGCACTAGTGGTAAAAAAGAAAGAATAGACTATGAAAAATCATCATTTGAGCTTTGAGTTTTTCCCGCCAAAGACACCGGAAGGTCGAGAAAAACTCCGCAATACACGCAGCCAGCTGGCTAAATTCAACCCCGAGTTTTTTTCGGTCACCTATGGTGCCGGTGGCTCTACTCGTGAATTCACCCGCGATATTGTCCTCGAGATTCAAGCCGCTGGTTCCAGCGCCTCTCCACACCTGTCCATTGGCGGGGATGGCAAAGAATCTGCTCTGGAACTGCTGCAAAGCTATAAAAATGCCGGCATAAATCGCATTGTTACCCTGCGGGGCGACCTACCCTCTGGCATGGGTGATGCGGCACAATTGGTGTATGCTAATGAATTGGTGGCTTTTATCCGTGAGCATTTTGGCGACACCTTTGAGCTATTAGTCGCCGCCTACCCGGAAATCCATCCGGAGGCAGAGAGCTACGAGAAAGATATCTACTGGCTGGGTAAAAAGTTTGAAGCCGGTGCCAGTCGAGCCATTACCCAGTACTTTTATAATACCGACAGCTACTTTTATTTTGTTGATCAATGCCTGAAAGCCGGTATCGACCAGCCGATTATCCCCGGCATTATGCCGATCATTAACTACCAGAATCTGATCCGCTTTTCCGACAACTGTGGAGCAGATATTCCTCGCTGGATTCGCCAACGACTTCAGCAATACGGGAATGATATGGACAGCATCAAGTCGTTTGGCCTGGAAGTCGTGACGAACCTCTGTGAGAAACTGCTGGCCAATGGCGCGCCCGGTCTACATTTCTATACAATGAATCAGGTAGAGGCTAATGCCGCACTATGCCGTAATCTGGGCTTTACTGAGGCGTCTTAGGGAAAGCTTATGCGTGAAATTCGGGTTTATACCGACCAACCTTTGGCCACTGGCGAGGAGGTAATGCTGGACGCAATATCAGCCCGTCATTTGGCCACGGTATTGCGACTTAAACCAGGCGAGCCCGTCACTCTATTCAATGGTTCAGGTGGTGAATATCTTGCCACCTTGAAGCAGTGCAATAACAAACAAGTTACCGCTGACATCTCCAGCTTCACCAATGTCGACCGCGAATCACCCCTAAAAATTCACTTAGGTATAGGGCTCTCCCGTGGTGACAGAATGGATTGGGTCATTCAAAAAGCAACCGAAGCGGGCGCCACAGAAATCACCCCCCTCTATACCGAACGAACCGAAGTGAAACTCAAGGGAGACCGCTCGGAAAAGAAAATGCGGCATTGGAGCCAAGTCGGCATCAGCGCCTGCGAACAATGCTACCGCACTCAACTCCCGATACTTCACCAGCCATCACTGCTCAGTGAATGGCTTTCAACCACCGAGGCTGAAAAGAAATTGGTGCTGCATCATCGCAGCCAACAGACAATTCGTGAACTTGGTGCCCAGCAAATCTCCAGCGCAGCCATGCTAATTGGCCCGGAGGGTGGGCTGAGTTCTCAGGAAATTTTATTGGCAGAGAAATCGGGCTTCACAGCGTTAACACTTGGCCCCAGGGTATTGCGTACAGAGACCGCACCTATCGTTGCCATCAGTATTCTGCAATCGCTCTGGGGAGATTATCAATAACCTTGTGGTTGTATTTGACGAGGGTTATCACTAAATATTTTCAACCCGGTTAAACAATGATACCCACGCCCTCTCTGCGCGGGTCGCCCACCCCATGAAAATCCCGGCCATCATATTCAACCGTGTGAACGCCGCCGAAAAATAGATTCTTCTCGTGCCAGCGTTCTTGCATCGGGTAATCGCCTTTTAAACCATCCAGCTGACTCACCTCGAACCCCGGCTCTATATTTAATATTTCATTCTCATAGTGAATACGCGACGCCAACACGGCCTGCTCTGGCGACATACCGAAATCAACTAAATTACTAATGACCTGAAGGATCGCCGTGCGTATTCGGTTCGACCCACCAGAACCCAGTGCAACAGAGACCGGATCAACACCCTCTTTGTTTAACTCCAATAGTGTCGGAGACATCATTGACGTCATTCGTTGATTTTCTGACCAAGCATGGAAACCCGCTGGGTTTATATCTTCCTCACCCAGCATATTGTTCAACATTATCCCCGTATTTGGCACCATGTGGCCGCAACCTTCGCCATTACTCACGGTCATAGCCGCGGCATTACCCTGGCTATCCATAACACTGATATGGGTAGTGCCCCTTAAACAACGGGCCCGTTTTGCTACTTGTTGTTTATAGTGGGTTAAATACTTGGCATCCAACAGATGCTCCGCTAAACCATCGCCACCGGAACAAAGCATATCAAGACGGGCCTGATTAGTTTCCGCCATGACCCTGACGAGTAAATCCAGGTGATCGTGACCGCCAACGTCCATATCGGTTAGCTGTTTCTGCTCCAGCAGTTTCAGTGCCAACGCGATTAAAATACCCCCCGATGACGGAGGTGGATTAGTGAATAACATGGCATCGCGGTACTTTAGTTTTAGGGGCTTTCTACGTACCACCCGATAGTTTGTTAAGTCTGCAGCCGTTATGTAGCCGCCATCGAGACACAGCTGTTGAATTTTATGTGCGATTTCACCCTCGTAAAATAATTTTTCGCCCTCCCTCGCTAGCCCCTCCAGAGTCTCTGCCAGTTTCGATTGTTTTAGCTGATCGTTTTCTCTGACCAACTGGTTGGCATCTCTGGGACTGGCATAGGTTTTTCTTGCCTCGGACGTTGAGGAATAAATGGGACTGACAATATTAAATATTTTTGCCTGTAGGTGGCTAAACCTCACACCATTCTGTGCAGCTCTAATTGCCGGCTCGATTAACCGACTTACGGGCAATGAACATAGATCGCGGTGAATCTCAAACATGCCCCTTACCGAACCGGGCACAGCAATAGAGCCCAGACCTATGTGGAACTCCTGAGATACTGTGCCGAAATCAGCTGATATAGGGAAAAAATCTGGGGTTATATTCTTTTTAGAGCGAGGTGTTTGTACAAAAAAATCATACAGCTGCGCCTCGGAGCTTGCTTGCTTTGCCAGCATATAGCCACCGCCTGCAAGCGATGCCAACACAGGCTCAGTGACACAGGCGCAGAAGTGTGCCGCAACAATTGCATCAAAGGCATTTCCCCCGTCATGCAAAATTTCTTCAGCGGCTGCAGCAGTCATTGGGTGCCCAGCAGCAACAGCACCCTTAACGCTAGACATATACAAACACCCTGTGGTTTCTGAATCGAGTCTATTACTTAAGGTATAGGATAATAGCGATAGTTAGACATAATGGCTAAAACCAACATATATCGGGAACTGAGTGACAGGGTAAAACCGGAAGACGTAGATAATTACGCTACGTACTGGCTTTTAAAACATGTGTGATAGAAGGGGAGGACTGGTAATAAATATTAGTAGGCAGCTAATTAATGATGCCGAAGCGAGGCGCTCGACATCATTTCTTAGATTCAAGGAGTCCCTGTTAGTGGGCTCTTGCTTTCTTTTCCTTATACATTGCATCAAAGTTAATTGGTGCAAGCATCAGTGGCGGATAACCGGCTTTAAGCAACGTATGATCCACTGTTTCGCGAAGGTATGGGAACATGATTGATGGGCACGCGGAGTTCAATGCTTCATCCAGACGGTCTTCAGGAAACCCTGAAATAATAAACATCGCCGCTTGATCAACGATCAAATTAAATGCAGCGATCTCTTCATTCTTTGCTGTTACCTCAACCGACAGAGTAACCTCGTATCGATTGTCATCAATAGTGTTGTGCGTGATATTAAGATCCAGCGTGGTTTCTGGCTTCCAGTCTGTACCAAACACACTTGCTGAATTAGGTGATTCAAAAATACTTTTCTTTATATAGATTTTCTGCATTGAAAAATGCGGCTCTTTTTTCTCTTTAGACATTATATTCTCCTCAACACTCGTAAAGTACGGTTAACCAATCTAACCAATAATGTTGGGATGACTGGCAATATTTCAATGGATAGTGGGATAAATATTTCTAACCAGCATCGTGGCTAAAAACATGCTAGACCGGCCCTTGTGAGGGTTAAATATTTACTAACGAACGTAAAGAAAATAAATAAGAAAGGTGATAAACCGAGTCCAGTTTAAAAATTTTGACACCCCTAAAATAGATAGGTCCCGGCCAAAGGCCGGGACCCAGTACTACTTTACAACTTCTTAGATCTTAGCAGGAGCAGGCAGTTCCAACCACTCGAAGAAGGTCTTCAAGTCTGGCTGGAAGTCATGCATTACTGGATACCAAGGAGTTGGAGCTTCGATGTCAAGCATAGAACCACAGCTTGGGCAAGAATACTCACGGTATACCTGCCAAGTAGTGTCTGGAGCCATCAAACGTGGGTAAACTTCGTCCATTTTTTCCGCAGTATCACGGACATAAATGTTAGCACCCAGCTTCCAGTTGTTCTTGTAGTCACCAAAATCATGACCACAATCACACATAGCAACGATATCGCCGCCATCAGTTTTCTCAACAAGGTTCAGGTGTGGGCCCAACGCCAAAATGATTTTATGGTCGTATGTAGCTTTATCCTGAAGCACTTCCATGTATAAAGAGTAACGCTCTTTATCTTTAGGCATGGAAAGCATTTTGTGGACGGAATCCCAATCAAGAGTTCCTTCTACCAGGTCATGAACCTGCTTCTTAGTATATGTAGACATATCTAAATTCTCTTATATTCGATCAATTCGTCAGTGATGGAGTGGCACAGAACACTGTAACCACTCCGCTCAAAGGCCAAGTAAGCGCTTATTCTTCAGTCATAATGACGGGCTTACAGTCCGGCATTTCGCTGATATCCATAGTCACGTCAGAGCCAAACATGGGGATACCCAGGCTTGATTCTTTCAGATCCCAATCGGCTGGCAGATCCCAGAATGTTTTAAATTCATTCAGGAAGGGCTCAGACAGCGCGAAGCTGGAAGCAAACATTTGCTGTACTTGTGGAGAAGCGTCGAGATCAAGGATCTTGGCACGCTCAGTTTCCATCCACTCACGAACAGGAACACTGCGGGCTTTACGCTCTTCTTTGATTTCAGCTTGACGAGCTGATGTTTTCTCTGAATCAACAGTGTAAACACCTTCGTTATCTTGAGTGTATACAACACCGTAGATTTTCTTAGCGAACTCAGGAAGTACGTAGTTTTCGTTAAGATCTTCTTGAATCTTAGCGTGTGTACGATCCAGAGGATCACCGAAACCAGGACCACCACGGAGGTAGTTCAGGTACAGATCGCCATTTTCGAAGATTGCTTCAGTAGTAATACACTGCTTGTCACGCTTAACTTCAGCGTCTGGTCCAAGGTGTTTTTCCCACTCACGATCATCTGGGTTCAAATCTTCACCCAGTGGAATTGACTTGCCTTCTTTAATTCTGTCCAGCAGGCCAGTGTTGTGAGCTTCAAAACGGTAACCAGTCGCTGCTGGGTAACCACCCATCAGACCCCAGTCACTGTTCATGTAGCCGTTACCCATGAAGAACATAGTCCAGTCATGAGAACCCCATACCATACGCAGGGTCTCAAAACCTAAACCACCGCGGTACTTACCGTAACCACCGGAGTTAGTTTTCTGAGTACGACCCAAGTACAGCAGTGGCTCAGCCAGTTCCCAGATCTCGATATCACCCATATCACCTTCAGGGTTCCAGATCGCAGCGGCGTTGTTCAAGCCATCTTTCATAGCACAAGCACCGGTACCACAAGCAGCTGTTTCGAAGCTGTTTACAGCGTGAATTTCGCCGTCTTGGTTGATACCACCGCCTTGTAGCCAGTTACAAGGGTTAGAGTTACCAGAGTTAACTTCTTCCAGGTAACCACGACCGAAGTAAGAACGGCTGATTGCGCGCCACAAAGAACTCCAAGAAGAAACCAGGAAGTGCCATGCATCAGCGTGAGCTGTACGACGGTCATCCGGGTTAGTCCAAGTACCCTTAGGTAGACGGAACTGAGTTGCGTAACGAGCACCATCGTTAATACGCTCTGTAGGCACAAGGCTCTGGGTCATCATTACCCAAATACCAGAAGTAAACGCTGTGGGGTTAGCGTTATACGTGTGCCAGCCCCAACGACTACAACCTTCAAAGTCTAAACGCCAGGTAGCGTCAGGCTTAACGGTGATTTCGCAAGGTGCGTGCATGATAGTGTCAATTTTTGCAAACGGAGAAGGTACATTCACGTCTGGGTGAGTGTAAGGAACGTCTACGAATGCAACAGTTTTGATAGTACCTGGAATAGTCATTGCCTTAATCCGGCTAACCAGACCACGACGACCATCTTCAATTACTTCCAAGGAGAACTGTTCCCAGGCCTCAATACCTTCGTCAGCGATGGTTTCTTGAACCATTTCACGAATCATGTGAGTACCAGCAATACGGGTTTTCTCATCGAGAATCCAGTATTTAACAGTACGAACGTTACGCTGGCTTTCGTGCAACCAATCGCGCAGAGGGGTGTCATTAACACCCGTCTTACGACAAGTAATTTGCAGACCGTCACCGAAGCGTTGGATCTGACCGTTTGACATGGAACCAGGACCAACAGCACCAGTATCGATTACGTGAGTTACACCACCTACCCATGCAACCAAGTGTCCTTCGAAGAAGATAGGAACAATAGTCGCGATATCGCAAGGGTGAACGTTACCAGTTTGGCAATCGTTGTTAGTGAACATGTCACCATCGTTGATGCCAGGGTTCAGTTCCCAGTTGTTCTGGATCATATATTTGATCGCAGCACCCATGGTACCAACGTGAATGATAATACCAGTAGAAGTAGCAACACAGTCACCAGCTACGTTGTACAGGGTGAAACACAACTCACCTTCCTGCTCAACAATTGGAGACGCTGCAATCTTCTTAGCAACTTCACGAGAGTTAACCAGACCAGCACGAACCTTTGAGAAAATACGCTCGTAACCGATTGGGTCTCTTTCTTTAAATTCCAGAGTTTTAATACCGTTGTAGTGACCAGTTTCTGCTGAACGAGCCAGAATGCCGTTACGGTAATCATCCAGAGACATACCGTTTCTTAACAGTTTGCCCAATTGTGCCCCTTCGAGGCTTTGTAAAATTGTCATTTGTTATCCTCTGTATCTTTTCGTCTATGTAATTGACGTAAACAATCTTTTAGATGCCTTGACCTTAGTCTTCTTCAACCAGGTGGAACAGACGGTGCTCATCCAGGAAGGTAGAGAAACCAGTCGGTACTACATAGGTAGTCGCATCAGATTCAATAACGGCTGGACCAACGATGTTGTTACCAGGAAGGAGTGCTTCCATTTGGAACAGATCGGCTTCAACCCAT
>DFBC01000114.1:4193-12636 GCA_002367235.1 Cellvibrionales bacterium UBA3090 | reverse complement strand
AACCGTGGATAACCCGGAAATTACGGGTGCGCGTGAGTTGCGTATTCCGGTTGTGCGGCGTGCAGAAATGCTGGCCGAACTGATGCGCTATCGGCATGGTATTGCTGTGGCTGGCACGCACGGAAAAACAACGACGACTAGTTTGCTGGCATCAATCCTTGCAGCGGAAGGAAAAGGTCCAACCTTTGTTATTGGTGGCCTTGTCAAGGGTGCCGGCGCTAATGCCAGGCTGGGGGAAAGTCGATACTTGGTTGCCGAGGCCGATGAAAGTGACGCCTCATTTTTGCACTTGCAGCCCATGGTGGCGGTCATTACGAATATTGATGCCGATCATATGGAAACCTATGGTTTTGACTTCAATCGGTTGAAGCAAACTTTTGTGGAGTTTCTCCACAATCTCCCATTCTACGGCTTGGCTGTGCTTTGTATTGACGATCCCGTCGTCCGTGACATCTTGCCGGATGTCTCTCGTCCTGTGTTGACTTATGGCTTTTCGGAGGACGCCGATTTCCGGATCGATCAGGTGAGCATGGAGCAGCGTCACAGCCGCTTCGTTATTTACCGTCCCGATCAGCAAGAGCCATTGTCGATCGAGATGAATATCCCCGGTGTTCACAATGTATTAAATGCCGCGGCAGCGATTGCTGTTGCCTCTGACGAAGGGTTGTCTGACCAAGCTATTCAGTCGGGGCTTTCTGGTTTTCAGGGGGTTGGACGGCGCTTTGAAATCTACGGGGAATATCCGGTTGGAAGCGGTTCTGCAATGTTGGTCGATGATTACGGCCACCATCCCAGAGAAGTTGCAGCCACAGTGAAAGCGGTACGTGAGGGTTGGCCTGACAAGCGTCTCGTCATGGTATTTCAGCCTCATAGGTATAGCCGAACACGTGACCTGTACGAGGACTTTGTTCAGGTGCTCTCCAGTTGTGATGTGTTGGTGCTGCTTGAGGTGTACTCCGCGGGAGAAGAAGAAATTCCCGGTGCCGATAGCCGCGCACTGTGCCGCAGTATCCGTCAGCGCGGATTGGTTGATCCAATCTATGTGCCGACTATTGAGGGGGTGGGCGATGTCTTGCGGGACATTGTCCAGGCTGGCGATATTGTGATTACCCAGGGCGCGGGCAGCGTTGGAAAGCTAGTGAAAAATCTGGCCGAAAGAAAGTTAAGGTAGGGAGATTCGATGACTGTCAGTGAATCAATGAAGCAGAAATATGGTCGGGTCGGCGTGCTGTACGGCGGCACCTCGGCGGAACGAGAGGTTTCCTTGCTCTCGGGCAAGGCGGTCATAGAGGCCTTGGTTCGTTGTGGGGTTGATGTCGTCCCTATCGACGTGGGTGCAGACTTGTTACAGCAGTTGCCGGCCCATCAGTTAGACCGGGTGCTAATTATGTTGCATGGCCCTGGGGGCGAAGATGGCTCTCTACAGGGGGCGTTGCAATTCTTGGGGTTGCCCTATACCGGCAGTGGAGTGTTTGCCTCGGCTTTGGCTATGGATAAGTTGCATAGCAAGCAATTTTGGCAAGGTGTAGGCCTTCCCACGCCAAAATTTGCGGTGCTCGACAAGCATACGGACTGGCAGGCGACGCTCGATGAGTTGGGTGGCGTGGTGATGGTCAAGCCGTCGCATGAAGGATCCAGTCTTGGCATGACCCGTGCGGACAGTGAAGAGTCCTTGCGGGAGGCGTGGCAGGCTGCGGCAAGGCTCGATAGCAGTGTCATCGCAGAACAGTGGATTGTTGGCGCGGAGTATACGGTAGCGATTCTGGGTGGCGAGATGCTCCCTCCTATCAAGCTCGAAACAGACCACACTTTTTATGATTACGATGCGAAATATCTCGCTGATGATACCCGCTACCTCTGCCCTTGTGGGTTGGATGTCGAGGCTGAAGAGCGGTTGAGAGAGCTGGCTAGAAAGGCCTTTGACAGCTTGGGCTGTAGTGGCTGGGGACGTGTTGATGTGATGGCTGATCAGGCAGGCGAGTTCTACTTATTGGAAGTGAACACCATACCGGGAATGACGAGTCACAGCCTGGTGCCTATGGCGGCCGCACAGGGCGGTTATAGCTTTGATGACTTGGTGTTGAGAGTTTTGGACAGTGCTCGTTAGCGGTTGGGCGTTTGATAAAAAATTAAATAGTTAGATGTTTAGAGATCAGTAATGGCGATAGGCAGTATTCAGAGTGGTGGAGCGCAGCGGCAAGGTGAACGCCGCCCGTGGCGTGTTCGCCTGCGCTGGCTGATCAGGGGTACGTATTTTTTGGTGCTGGTGGCGGTGGCCTTGGCTTTGCTCTGGGGCGGAGAAAGGTTGTTTCACAAGCTTGATGTGCCAATTGGGGTGATAGCGGTGAAGGGGCAGTTCTCTCACGTTGATCAAGGCGACGTTCAGCTGTTGGTGGAGCCGCTAGTTCGTGGAGGGCTTCTCAGTTTGAGCTTAGCTCAGATCCGTGAACAGTTGGAATTGCATCCATGGATCGATCAGGTAACGGTGGGTCGGCAATGGCCGAGCGGTTTGGTTATCACCGTCGTAGAGGAAGTGCCCATTGCTCGTTGGGGTGATCGAGGCTTTCTTAATAATCGGGGAGAAATGCTCGAGATCGAAGATAACAGCGGGCTCGCCAGCTTGCCTGTTTTGGATGGTGCAATAAACAGTGAGCGGTCGCTGATGAATGCTTACCGAGAAGTGGCTCAGTTACTGCAGCCATCCGGATTAAAGATTGCGGCACTCAAGCGTGATGAGCGAGGAGCTTGGTGGTTAGGCCTGGATAACGGCCTTCAGCTTGTTATAGGCCGCGATCAGGTTATTGAAAAAATGCGCAGGTTTCTGATGGTTTGGGAGCTGGAATTAAAGTCGCAAGTTGGGCGAATTGCTCAGGTGGATATACGTTATGACAACGGTGTTGCTGTGAAGTGGTTGGATAAAACAAAAGTGATAGAAAAGAAAATTACGCGGACATTAGCGGTGGCGTCCGGTTTATCGGGGCAGGTATGAGGTCGAAAAATGGCGAACTCTAACGAAGAGCAATTGATTGTTGGGCTGGATATCGGCACATCCAAGGTAGTGACCATTGTGGGGCAGGCGGGTCCCGACGGATCGCTGGAGATAGTCGGCACAGGGCTGCATCCGTCTTCTGGTTTGAAGAAGGGCGTTGTGGTCAATATCGAGTCCACAGTTCACTCTATTCAGCGAGCCATAGAGGAGGCTGAATTGATGGCTGGTTGCCATATCCACTCTGTGTATGCGGGGATTGCCGGTAGTCATATTCGAAGCCTGAATTCTCATGGAATTGTGGCAATTCGGGATCGCGAAGTGCTCCCTCTGGATATTGAGCGGGTTATTGATGCTGCTCGGGCTGTGGCCATTCCTGCCGATCAGGAAATTCTCCATGTGCTGCCACAAGAATTCATTATCGACAACCAGGAGGGTGTTCGTGAGCCCCTTGGGATGTCAGGGGTTCGGCTGGAATCGAAAGTGCATTTGGTTACCTGTGCTGCCAACGCGGCTCAAAATATCAAAAAATGTATTCGCCGGTGTGGGCTGGAAGTCGACGACATTATTTTGGAGCAGCTGGCCTCCAGTTATGCAGTGCTTACCGAAGATGAGAAACAGTTAGGCGTGTGCCTGGTTGATATCGGTGGAGGAACGACTGATATGGCCATTTTCACTGATGGTGCCATTCGTCATACCGGGGTCATTCCCATAGCGGGTGATCAGGTGACGAATGATATTGCGCACGCACTGCGCACGCCCACTGCCCATGCCGAGGAACTGAAAATCAAATATGCCTGCGCTCTGGCAAAGCTGGCCGGGCCGGAGGAAACCATTAAAGTGCCCAGCGTCGGTGATCGACCGCCAAGGGACTTGTCGCGCCAATCTTTGGCCGAGGTGACAGAGCCTCGCTATGACGAGCTGTTTACCTTGGTTCAGGCTGAATTACGCCGCAGTGGGTTTGAGGATTTGGTGGCCGCAGGCATGGTCCTTACAGGGGGCACGGCAAAGATGGAGGGTGTCGTTGAGCTGGCAGAAGAGATTTTCCATATGCCCGTACGGTTAGGCTCTCCACAAAATATTAAAGGGTTAACGGATATCGTTGATAACCCCATTTATTCAACCGGAGTTGGGCTGCTGTTATATGGCATGCAGCAACAACGCGAAGGTGCTCGGCCTGCTAAACGCAGAGAGAGTAGCGGCGGCGGTGGTTTTTTGAGTCAGCTGAAAGGCTGGTTTCAGGGTAGTTTGTAGATTTTTAATTTTTAACCAAGACAGGCAAAACGAGGGGTAATCGTTATGTTTCAAATTATAGATAACGTACCGGATAGCGCAGAAATCAAAGTCATCGGTGTTGGTGGCGGTGGTGGTAATGCGTTGCGGCATATGATGGATAGTTCAGTAGATGGTGTGGAGTTTATTTGTGCCAATACTGATGCTCAAGCGCTCAAGGATATGGGGGATGCTACTGTTCTCCAGTTGGGCAACGGGCTAACAAAAGGCTTGGGTGCTGGCGCCAATCCCGAGGTTGGTCGGCAGGCTGCGATGGAGGATCGGGATCGCATTGCCGATGTCTTGCAGGGTGCCGATATGGTATTTATCACTGCAGGAATGGGTGGTGGTACGGGTACTGGTGCGGCACCAATTGTTGCAGATGTCGCGAGGGAATTGGGCATTTTGACTGTGGCCGTTGTGACACGCCCCTTTGTGTTTGAGGGCCGCAAGCGTATGGCTGTTGCCGAGGAGGGGTTGAAAGATCTTAAGGACAAGGTGGACTCCCTGATTACGGTTCCCAATGAAAAACTCTTGCAGGTGTTGGGGAAAACGACCAGTTTGCTGGAGGCCTTCAAGGCGGCTAACGACGTATTGTTAGGCGCTGTACAAGGAATTGCTGACCTGATCATTCGCCCGGGAATGATTAACGTGGATTTCGCCGATGTGCGCACGGTAATGTCGGAGATGGGGCAGGCAATGATGGGAACTGGCGAGTCCGTTGGTGAAGATCGTGCCCGTGAGGCAGCAGAAACTGCTATCCATAGTCCACTTTTGGAGGATATAAACCTTCAGGGCGCGCGTGGTATATTGGTCAATATTACCGCGGGACCTGAACTGTCGTTGGGCGAGTTCTCCGATGTGGGGGATACCGTAGAAGCCTTTGCCTCCGATAATGCTACTGTCGTCGTTGGTACGGTAATTGATCCAGAAATGGGCGATAGATTGCGGGTGACCGTTGTGGCTACGGGTTTGGGTCAGCCTGTAGAGCGCAAGCAGCCTACAAAGGTTGTGGACAATACTTATGCTGCCGAAACGAGAGCCAGTATTCGCAAAAGCAGTGGTGAAACTGATTATGACGCGCTCGAGAAACCTACCGTAATTCGTAGGGGGCCTACGGGTAGTGAAGCGGTAGCTCGAAAGCTGGATGCCGCAACTGACCCCGATATGGATTATCTGGATATTCCGGCTTTTTTGCGTCGTCAGGCGGATTAATGGCAGGTTTGGAGCCACTGGTTTTCCCCTCGTATACCCGTGGTTCTTAATTTGGAGCTGAGGGCGCAGTTCTGCTAGTATTGCGCCCTTGCTTTTTGAACAGTTTAGGTCGAACGACTTTGCAAAGTTTTGGGTGTCAGTGAAGAATGATTAGACAGCGCACATTGAATAATGTGATTCGTGCTACAGGCGTTGGCCTCCATACGGGTGAAAAGGTTTATCTGACCTTGCATCCTGCGCCGGTTAATACGGGTATTATCTTCCGTCGGACTGACTTGGATCCGGTGGTGGAAATATATGCCAAAGCAGAGAATGTCGGTGAAACTACCCTGTCAACGACCTTAATGAATGGTGATGTTCGTGTTTCTACAGTGGAACATTTGTTGTCCGCTATGGCCGGCCTTGGTATCGATAATGCGATTATTGATGTCACGGCACCCGAAGTGCCGATTATGGATGGCAGTGCTGGCCCCTTTGTCTTTCTCTTGCAGTCTGCCGGTATTCGGGAGCAAGAAGAGCCAAAACAATTTATCCGTATCAAGCGCCCGGTAACCGTTACCGATGGCGACAAGGTGGCATCATTTAGGCCTTTTAATGGTTTTAAAGTTAGCTTCTCTATAGATTTTGACCACCCGGCATTTCATAACCGTACTCTTAAGGCTGAAGTAGATTTTTGCAGCACTTCATTTGTAAAAGAGGTCAGTCGTGCCCGAACCTTTGGGTTTATGCATGAAATTGAGTATTTGCGTTCACAGGGCTTGGCTCGTGGTGGCAGCATGGATAATGCTATCGTAGTTGACGAATACCAAGTTTTAAATGAGGATGGTCTTCGTTACGAAGATGAATTCGTCAAACATAAAATTCTCGATGCTATAGGTGATTTGTACCTTTTGGGTAATAGTCTTATCGGTGAGTTTGTGGGACATAAGTCTGGCCATGGGCTAAATAATGCCTCACTTCGAGAATTAATTTCTCAGACAGATGCCTGGGAAGTGGTCACGTTTGAAAATGATGAAGATGAGGCTCCGATCTCATATATGAAACCATTGCTAACCGTATAATGTACCAGTCATTAAGACTGAAATGTGGGCCAGAATAGAGATATCAATAAAGCGATAAAACCGTGAACATAATTTTTATCAGCAATCGTGAGGGCAAGTCCCGGTCACTAACGCTCAATAATTGGGCGAAAGTGCTGTTGTCTGTCTGTTTGTTGGGATTGCCTGTTTGCAGCGGTGTTTATATTGGCATGCAGTTTGGTGGTGATAAGTTTGGCCTGCTGGACACAATAGAATCTATGAAGCAGGAGTTGGCCCTGCAGCAAGCACAATTAGATGCGGGGCGAGAGACCGCCCGGCTCAAGGTCGAGGCCCTAACGCTCAAGCTGGCCGCCATGCAGGCTCGATTGGTCAGGCTGGATGCTCTGGGTGAAAGGCTAACAGATATGGCTAGCCTGGATGACGGAGAATTCGATTTTAGTCAGCAGGCAGCATTGGGTGGTCCCGAGCAAGAATGGACGGTGGATTACCAACATAGTGATTTAGAGTTGTTGTATACGCAGTTGCAACATCAGCTGGAGAGCAGAGAAAGCCAGCTGGGTATACTCGAATCCCTAATGCTAGATCGCAAGCTGAAACAGCAGAGTGCCGTTACGGGTCGACCGATTAAAAAAGGTTGGATGTCGTCTAAGTTTGGTTACCGTACTGATCCGTTTAAAGGTCATCGGGCTTGGCATAACGGTGTGGACTTTGCCGGCAAGGAAGGGGCTGATGTTGTTGCGGTTGCCTCGGGCGTGGTGACTTGGTCTGCTGAGCGAAATGGCTATGGTCAGATGGTCGAACTTGATCATGGCGAAGGCTATATCACGCGTTACGCTCACAATAAGAAAAATTTAGTTAATGTCGGCGACACAGTAAAGAAAGGGGAAGTCGTTGGCCTGATGGGCAGCAGTGGTCGTTCTACCGGTCCACATGTTCATTTTGAAGTCTATAAGAACGGCCGTGCCGTTGATCCTGCAAGCTATATTCGACGTACTATTCGATAACACTCCTAAAAGTCGTTCGCTCTCTTTTTTCCTAAGGGTATGCCCCTTGTCCGCTATATTTTGGATTAAAACCCATGAAATTGTTAACAAAAGTATTTGGCAGTAAAAATGATCGTGAAATTAAACGGATGCGAAAGATGGTTAAGCGCATCAACAGTTTGGAAGAAGAGCTGTTAGCTCTATCCGATGATGATTTAAAAGCCAAAACTGACCAGTTTAAGCAGCGTTATAGCGATGGCGAAACGTTGGATCAGTTGCTGCCAGAAGCATTTGCTGTTGTTCGAGAGGCCGCTAAGCGTAGCTTGGGCATGCGTCATTTTGATACACAGCTAATTGGTGGCATAGCCCTGCACGAGGGCCGGATTTCAGAAATGCGAACCGGTGAAGGTAAAACGCTGGTTGCCACATTAGCTGCATACCTTAATGCGCTCGCTAGTAAAGGTGTTCACATTGTAACGGTAAACGAATACTTGGCTAATCGTGATGCGCGGTGGATGGCTCCAGTCTTTGAGTTCTTAGGGATGCGGGCAGATGTGATTTTGTCTCGTCAACCCACCGAAGAAAAGCACCGTGCTTATCAGGCCGATGTTACCTATGGCACCAACAATGAATTTGGGTTTGATTACCTCCGCGATAATATGGTTTTACGCCTTGATGATAAGGTGCAGAGGGGGCTTGCCTATGCCATTGTTGATGAAGTCGATTCCATTCTGATTGATGAGGCGCGGACACCTCTGGTTATTTCTGGAGCAGCGGAAGATAGCTCTGCACTGTATAAGCGGATGAATAAACTCATTCCCTTACTGAAGCTTCAAGAGGAAGGCGGTTCAGGTGATTTTACTATCGACGAGAAATCGCGGCAGGTTGAGTTAACCGAAGACGGGCATCAGAAAATAGAGGGATTGCTTGAAAGTGAAGGCTTACTT
>DFBC01000114.1:0-4147 GCA_002367235.1 Cellvibrionales bacterium UBA3090 | reverse complement strand
GCATTGAAGGCGCACCACTTATTTACCAAGGATGTGGAATATATCGTCCAGGATGGCCAGATTGTGCTCATCGATGAGCACACAGGAAGGACCATGTTAGGTCGTCGGTTATCGGAAGGACTTCATCAGGCGATTGAAGCGAAAGAGGGAGTAAGTATTCAGAGTGAGAGCCAGACAATGGCTTCTACTACTTTCCAGAATTACTTTCGACTCTATGAAAAGTTATCGGGGATGACGGGTACTGCTGATACCGAGGCTTATGAGTTTCATCAGATTTACGGTTTGCCGGTGGTTGTTATTCCCACCAATAAACCAGTAGCCAGACAAGACCTTAATGACTTGATCTACCTCTCTACGGATGAAAAGTATAATGCCGTTATTGAGGATATTAGATCCTGTGTAGAAAAAAATGCCCCCGTTCTGGTTGGTACCGCTTCTATTGAAACATCTGAGGTTATGTCGTCATTGTTAGACGCAGCCAAAATACCCCACCAGGTGTTGAATGCTAAATATCACGAAAAAGAAGCGCAGATTATTGCTCAGGCCGGGCGGCCGGGCACGGTGACCATCGCTACTAATATGGCCGGTCGTGGCACAGATATTGTGCTGGGCGGTAATTGGGAAGCGGAATTGGCCGACATCGAGAACCCGACAGAAGCCCAAATTAAACGTGTTAAAGATGAGTGGCAAAAGCGCCACGATCAAGTGATAGAGGCTGGTGGTCTGCATATTCTTTGTACTGAGAGGCATGAGTCCCGTCGAATCGATAACCAGCTGCGTGGCCGTGCTGGACGGCAGGGTGATCCTGGCGTTTCTCGTTTCTATTTGTCGTTGGAAGATCCGTTGATGAGGTTGTTTGCCTCTGACCGGGTTAAAAATATGATGCGTGCTTTGGGTATGGAGAAGGGCGAGGCAATTGAGCACCGAATGGTTACCAATGCGATTGAGAAGGCTCAGAGAAAGGTTGAAGGGCGCAACTTTGATATCCGTAAAAATCTGTTGGAATTTGATGATGTCGCCAACGATCAACGGCAAGTGGTATATCAGCAGAGAAATGAATTGCTGGTT
The DNA here is from genome assembly GCA_002367235.1 of Cellvibrionales bacterium UBA3090. GTDB lineage: Bacteria > Pseudomonadota > Gammaproteobacteria > Pseudomonadales > Porticoccaceae > Porticoccus. Next base: position 3,079 of record DFBC01000114.1, on the reverse strand, counting down.
GAGGAAGATATTGCCGAGGTTATTGTCAACGTAAGAGCCGATGTTGTGAATACGTCAATTAGCTATTACATTCCGCCTCAAAGTCTGGTCGAGCAGTGGGATATTCCCGGGCTCGAAGAATATTTATCGGCAGAATTTGGATTGAAATTGCCGATTCAGGAGTGGCTGGATAATGATGAGCGTTTGCATGAAGAGGGTTTACGCGACCGGATTCAGCAAGCAATGACGGCGGCTTACCAAGAAAAGTCCGAGAGTATTGGTTCGGACATGCGAATTATTGAACGACAAGTCATGTTGCAGGTGCTTGATACGCTCTGGAAAGAGCATTTGTCGAATATGGATCACTTGCGACAGGGCATTGGTTTAAGAGCCTACGCTCAGAAAAACCCTCGTCAGGAATATAAGCGAGAGTCTTTCGAGCTGTTCCAGCAAATGCTGGAAAACATCAAACTGGAGACTATTCGTTTTCTTAGTCGGGTTGAAGTTAAAAGCCGAGATGAAGCAGAAGAACTTGAACGCCAGCAGCGGGAAGCACAGCAAGCGCAAAAGCTGGAAATGCAGCACGATGAAGTCTCTGCAATTGATGGCGGCAGTGAAAAGCCAGTTCAGAATACTGAGCAGCCTTTTGTCAGGGGAGGGAAGAAAGTTGGTCGTAATGACCCTTGTCCCTGTGGTAGCGAGAAGAAATACAAGCAGTGTCATGGGCGCCTGTCCTGACGCCTTCTTTGCTGAATAGACGAGCGGCGTAACGTCGCAATATAAAGAGACATCATAATGGCTGTTGGAAAAGATCTCTTTCCCCCAATGTACCCCGTGGCGGGGTTTCGGTTGGGTACCGCTAGTGCGGGAATCAAAAAACCGGGCCGAAAAGATCTGGTAGTGATGGAAGTGGCAGAAGGCGGTGTCATAGGAGGCGTTTTCACAAAAAACGCCTTTTGTGCTGCCCCCGTACAGTTGGCAAAGGCCCACATTGAGGTTGCTGATACGCGCTATCTGGTTACCAATACTGGTAATGCCAATGCGGGTACCGGTGATTCTGGCAGAGAAGATGCGAGTGCTGTCTGTCGGGCCGTGGGAGAGCTGTCTAATGTTCCAGTGGAGGCTGTGCTGCCGTTTTCGACGGGCGTGATTGGCGAGCCCTTACCAGTAAATAAGATACTTGCAGCGTTGCCGGCTGCTTTTTCAGCTCTTTCCGAGTCAGCCTGGGTGGAGGCTGCAGAGGGCATTCTTACAACGGATACCCGTCCAAAGGGAGCAAGTACTCAGCTAACACTTGCGGGGAAAACTGTAACGATCACCGGTATTTCAAAGGGCTCGGGAATGATTAAGCCCAATATGGCGACGATGCTGGCTTATGTGGCCACGGATGCTGAGTTGGATAAAGAAATATTGCAGCGGCTGGTGCGCGATGCTGTGGATGCATCCTTTAACCGCATCACAGTCGATGGCGATACATCCACAAATGATTGTGCAATGTTGATTGCTACTGGTGCATCTAATGTCCGTGTTAGCGAGCTGTCTGTAGAAGAACAGGATGCCTTTGAAGTCGCATTGACAGATGTGTTTGTCTCTCTGGCTCAGCAGATTATTCGGGATGGAGAAGGTGCTACCAAATTCGTATCTGTTAACGTAGTTGGTGGTGTTGATTCATCTGAATGTTTGGATGTGGCGTTTGCCGTGGCAGAGTCGCCATTGGTCAAAACCGCGTTGTTCGCCTCTGACCCTAACTGGGGAAGAATNNCCAGGTCTATCTGGGCGATGTGTTAATTGCTGAAAAAGGTGGTAGAGCGAGCACCTATACTGAAGCTAAAGGGCAGGCTGTGATGGATAGAGATGAAGTAATTATTCGTATCCTCCTCAATCGTGGAAAGGCAGAAGAGACTGTCTGGACAACTGATTTGTCCTATGACTATGTGAAAATAAACGCGGAATACCGAACCTAATGGCGTGTATCCATGTCGCTGCAGCGGTTATTTTCGGTTCCGACCACAAGATTCTTATCGCTCGTCGTCCCGAGCATGTGCACAAAGGCGGTCTCTGGGAGTTTCCCGGTGGTAAGGTCGAAAAGGGTGAAAGTGTCCGGGTTGCCCTTGTGCGTGAGCTTCAAGAAGAGCTGGCTATTACGGTACTGCATGCCGAGCCTTGGCTAAAAGTCCAACACGATTACCCGGAAAAAAGCGTATTGCTGGATGTCTGGACAGTGACCGACTTCAATGGTGAAGCTAGGGGAAACGAAGGGCAGGCGATTAATTGGGTCTCATTCGAGCAGCTTGATGAGTATCAGTTTCCTGAAGCTAATCAGCCTATTATTGATGCATTGGCGCGATTGCTCACTATCAGGTAGTCAGCGTTAATTTTATCAATGCCGGATAATTTCTTCGTCGTCCATTGCCTCGGGCATAACGGGTGTTCCCGGAATACTGAAACTTTCTGAGGCCCACTCACCGAAATCTATCTTTTGGCAGCGATTGGAGCAAAATGGCCTGTATTTTGACTGTTCGTTCCAAACCACTACTTTTTTACACGTGGGGCAGTTTACTCTGGTTTCTGGCTTCTCAGTGCTCATGGTGTTCCTTGTCGCATGTTATTGGTCGGGATTTTTGGGCTCGGTCTTGTGCTTTGCTAGCGCCAGATACTTGCGGTGTAGCTTGGCGACTTGAGCTGTAAGCTGATCGATGGTGCCGCTATTATCGAGTATATCGTCAGCCTTCGAAAGCCGCTCCTGACGAGGAATCTGTGCTTTTATGATGGCGCGTATTTGTTCTTGGTTATTGTTGTCGCGCTCTGATGCTCTGGCGACTTGTAATGACTCCGGTATATCTACCACCAAAATACGGTCCGTCAATTGGTGTTGATTCGTTTCCAGAAGTAGCGGTGTCTCCAGTATGGCGTATGATCCCGTTGCGTGGCTGAGAGCCAGCTTTATCCACTCCCGAATCCGTGGGTGTAGGATAGATTCAAGCCAGCGGCGCTCCTCGGCATTATTAAATATTCGTTCTCGTAGAAAGGCGCGATCGAGACAGCCATCTTCTTGCAGGCACTCCTTGCCGAAATGATGGGCAATTTGGACTAGCGCTGG
>DFBC01000091.1 GCA_002367235.1 Cellvibrionales bacterium UBA3090 | reverse complement strand
TCGCCAATAAGATCCAGCGATCTCAAATCTTCACTGCCATTAAAGTCAAATAAATTACTAATAATAGTACCGGTCACGATGTAACCCACGACATGGGACACTGAGAATTTCTTGAGCACGATATTCAGCACGCTAGCGATCGCTAACGAAACAAATATCATAATGAGTATGGAGTCCATTGTTCTTCCTCTATAAATAGATCAATGAAACGACGCTTGCCGGCACAAACCACGTGATTGTGCTTACGACAATATTCGAATACAGACTAAAACAAAGCAATATTAATGCCATAAAAACCACTAAGCCCGCTAACTTCTGATGAGATCCTTTTGATTGATTAAAGAATCATCTCTTGAATTTCTTAAAGAGTCATACCTTGGGGCGCAATTATTACTGCTATCAACATGAATGATGGAGGCGACAAGTCGTGAATGACTACAATCCTCGTTTTGCACACCCGCTGCTCATTCACCCCTTCCGTATTCAGGTTTTTAATGGCCTCAGCCACACCCATTAGATGCCTCATGACAAGCGACCGACCAATTTCACTAGGCGATATTTTGCTACTTCACGACATAAGGTAATGCCATCGATTAATTGTTTATTGGCGAGCCCTAGGCTTACAGCTCAAGAATACACAGCCGCCGTATCTGGCTTTAGCTTAGCGCGAGTTGTAGATAAGCTTTTCTATGTAACGCCAATATTTGAGTATCGTCTTGCTCTACAAAAACTCGATTGACCTGGATAGATTGATTTTCTCAATACATTGCAAGAACACTCATGAGTGAACCGTGATGATGACGAGTTCTTATCCAGGCAAGCCTGATAGCTTGTCCACAGAGAAGTACTCAGTGGTGACGAAACTAACGATTGTCCAATCGATTAAAGTCCAGCACGCCCGATGTTAGGGGGTAGCGCTCGCGATAGGCCCGGTGGAAGCTATCGCTGGTGGCCCAGAACTTGGCATCTGTGCGCCGCACACCGTAGGTATCAAGTAAGCGCGCGTAATCGTTTTCTGTTTCAAGATCCGCTATCACTGCAACGAAGTTAGATACCTCTGAGCTGTCCAACTGCAAAAAGACATTGGGATAGGCGCCAATGAAACTGGGGATCACCGACAGCGTGTCATCTTCCGGCAGGCGGTTGGCCTGCTCCTGAAACATCGACGTCATACTAGAATACGCGCGGTTGGCAACAAGAGTGATAAATTCGTCTCCTGCCGGATGCGTAATTTTCCCAAAAGCCAGCTCCGGCATTAATGAGGCCGACCTGCCTGTCAGGCTATGCAAACGCTCTAAGTGCTCTCGTACAGCATCTATTTTAATGGTTTCCAGCTGATGCTTTGTGGGTAGGACTGTCTTCAAGCGCTGGGCCAGAAGCTCAAGCAATTCCTTTTTTTCGTCATCACTTCGATAGGGGATTTCGGGCACTGACTTTTTCTCAAAGGCCGGCAGTGTCAAATAAGCATTAATTTCATCGCCGCTAACACCCTGATACCAGAGCTTCCTCTCTCTAATACGAGCCGATTCAGGCAAAAACTGTAGAAATGTCGTTTCAGCCTCCATGCGCAAAAAGTCCATGTACAGGCGCGTCAACAATTGGTGGCCACCATTGCCGAAAACATCGTAGCCCGCTACCAGCAGGTAGTGGATACGTTCCAGCAAGCCGTAACCCAGCACCCAGACTGTTTTCGGTGTCTGGCCCAGCAAGCCTTTTTCAACACTCGCACTGTCAAAATGCCGGAATACGGTAAGGGCCGCATTCTCATTCACCCCATCACCGTCCCAAATTAATTCGAGATTAATGGCATCGACGGGCAGGTTGGCCGCCAGATAAGTATCTTGATCTTCCATTAATTTCTGCTGCTGTATTTTATAGGACTTCCAGTGCTTAAAAGGCCGGTAGATATCGACAAGGCTGGCTGGCAAGTCCAGGCTCTCTTCACGCTGGGCCATAAAATCCTCAAAAATCTCCAGGCGTTTAGGATCGGGGTTAGTGAAAAACACCCAAAAATTATCTTGAATCACACTCAGCGCCACCTGGCCTCGACACACCGTACCCTTGATAAAAGCCATGATGGTGAACTGAGCTTCATCCAACAAAAACTGATAGCGCGAATGAACGGGCAAAGCATCAAAAGTAATAAACGGATTAGAAGCAGTTTCTGCCCCATAAGATGGCAGGTGTTCGACGTCATAACTCGCGTCAACAAACAGGCTTTTCCAACGCTGCATGCGCTGTTCATCCAACCGGTAGGGCATGTGTGTTTTTGTCACAATCGTATTTAGAACAGGCTGTATGCGGAAGTAAACACGCTCAACCCCTGGGTCATCGTAGGGGCGGCGCGTAGCAATAAGCTGTACAGGTTCACCCGGGGGGGGTCGCAGAACGCACTAGGGTAAAGAACTTGCGCTGATCTAACTGGGGAAAAAATAAATTCGCAAAATATAAATGCTCAAACAGGTAGCGACTGGTCAATTGCTCTCTTAACGAATCGCCATTGAGAAAGGTCTCCCAACGCTTAATTTGAGTGACATATTCCAGCAACAATGGTGGACGAGGTGTATATAGCGCCCCCTGTTCAAGCCATTTCTTCAGTACATTTTGCTCTTTTGCGGGCAATCCTGGCAACGCAAAAGGCATACCCCACAGCGGGTGTTCGCGAGAAAATTGACTGAAGGTTTCATCCTTTGCACAGGACTGCTCACGCGACAGCGACAGGTCAAAACTAGCCGGTAAGATCTTGCGATCGGGCAAGGGGTGTTTTTCTTTTAAGGCAAGCATGCGATGCATAACACCGGCCTCGCGGTTGGCCTCAGTTGTATCAGCTCGCTCGTTGAGTACGGAATAAAAGCCTTTCTCACGCCACTCACTGACCGAATGAGCATCTTCAAAAAGGCGCGTTGTCGGTGCCGCAGACAGCCGTGTCGAATGGTAGACCTCGGCCTCAGACGCCCCTCGCTCAATGCCCTCAATAGAGCTCATCTTTAACTGACAGGAAGCATCGTAACAACCGTGGCATACAACACAGCGTTGCTCGAGAATAGGCTTAACTTCACGCCAATAATCGACACTACCTGGTGGCAATACATCAACAGTACGCTGCTTAACTGCCGTATTGCCATAACGCTCTTCAAATTGCAGGGTGCCAATGGCAGTACAACCACTGAGTAATAAAATAATAACTAGCCAGTATTTTTTACTTACCACCACGTATCCATCCTTAAAAGCCCTGGCAAAAAAACGTCGACACGCAGGAACACTTGCTGGTAAAAGCTTCCGCTAATACAGATCCATTATTTTTCTAAGTGTAATGGGCTAAACCTTATCGAGGCAAGTTACACCACCTCCACCCGATCAACCTTTTGAAAACCTCGCGGCAATTTATTTCCACGCCGGCCACGCTCGCCAATGTAATGCTCTAAATCGGTAAACTTCACATTGTGGTGACGCTTACCCGAGTGAAT
>DFBC01000019.1 GCA_002367235.1 Cellvibrionales bacterium UBA3090 | reverse complement strand
CAAGTGCTGGCGAAGAAAAATGCCAAAGCGAGTTTGCAGCAGATTATTCGTGAGTTAGAGGCGACTCAGGGCACGGTATACAGTCCAATGGTCCTGAATGGTGGTGGTTTTGGTTTTCTGGCCAATCACTCCTTGGTGATGGCCTCTTATATCAGTCGTGCTAACGCAGCCTTAATTAACTTGAGAGAGTTGTTAGAGCAAGGTTAAGGGTGATTTTTAGTTAATCACCTCACAACGCAGTATAAAGATAACGTTTAATGGTTCTGAAAGAAGGCTGTTTATACTGAACCAATGCATAATCGCCAGACGGCGGGCCTTTAGGGTTGTGACGCCAGAGTTTTAAGGGAATTGGGCAGTTGGCTTATGAATACTGATTTTCATCCCAGTACGAATGCGACATCTGCGGTGGATGGGCAATTGGCGATGGCTGTTCTGAATGGCCAGGATTTGGGCATTATCGTGCTTGATGCCCGGTTGAGAATAAGGTGTTGGAATAAGTGGCTGGCGGAGTGGTCTGGCATTGATGCGGGCGATGTTTGTGGGCGGTCATTTGATACCCTTTTTGCCAGTTTGGTGGGGTCGGATTTTGCCCAGGCCATAGATTATGCCTTGTTTCAAAATCGCTTCACCTGTTGGACTCAGCAGGTAGACCCGGACCGGCTCGATCAGATTGAGTCCATCATGGCGGGTGCGCACCGTGAAATGCCCTTGCATCGGGTTACTTTTACGCCGATTGAATTGCCTGAGATGGGTGATTGTTGCCTGGTGCAAATAGCCGAAGCACCGTACGACCCGATTGCAGTTAAAGATAGAAAGGTGCAGGCACCAGAGCCTCTGGTCGCCAATCAAGGGCAGTTTCCTGCCTACCTCGAGTCTTCGCGTATTCCCCTGTTACTGCTAGACAATCAATATCTTATCCTTGAGGCTAACAAGGCACTTCAAACCTTGTTTGGCTATAGCCTGGAGCAGCTCAGGCAAAAGCCAATTCGTGTGCTATTGCCGGAGATCAGTACGGACCTGGGGGCTGATTTAAACGTTGCTCTAGAGAACATCGCCAGCGACGACGGCGTCAGTGTTGTTGAAGGCGCGACCGCTTCGGGGGAGAACTTACGTTTATTAGTCGACTGTTTTCGTTCAGTGGCCAATTCGAACCAATATGTTTTGTCGTTCCAGGATATTACGCTTCAGTCAGTAAATCTTGAGGCTCTATTTCATCAGCGCAAATTACTGAGTACCGTTTTTAGTCAGGTTATTGACGGCATTTTAATGATTGATAAGCATGGTGTTGTTGAGCATATCAATCGGATTGCTATGGAGTTGCTGGGGGTCAATGATTCGCGTCCAAACCTCTACATTGATGATCTGATGGAGCTGACGGATGAGGGCGGGGATATCGTGGCATCGCCTTGCTTGGCAGCCTTGGCCAGGGGGCGGGAAGTTTCTGTCGCCGAGAATACGCTATTAAAAGTTAGTGGCCAGCAGCCTATTCAGGTAGTGGCAACAGCAACACCACTGCGCAACCGGGTAAATGAAATTACTGGTGCTGTATTGGTGTTTCGTTCAGTGAGTGAAGCGCGCAGGATTTCGACAAAATTGACCTGGCAGGCGACCCATGATCCCTTGACCCAACTGGGCAACCGCCGATATCTCGAGAATGAAATTCTTCGATCAATTGATGCTGCACACCTTGATGACAGCACCCACACATTACTCTATATCGATCTCTACAACTTCTCGGTGGTAAATGACTCCTGTGGGCACAATGCCGGTGATGAGTTGCTGTGCCAATTTGCACGGATGCTGGAAAAGCAGGCCGGGCCAAAAGATGTGGTGGCCAGAATTGGTAATGATGAATTTGCCATGTTGCTTAACAACCATAGCGTTGATGAGAGTCGTGAATTGGCCGAGCAGTTGCTGTGGCAGATCAAGCAATTTAGTTTCCCCTGGGGTGAGCGTCGCCTGAAAGTCGGTGCCAGTATTGGTGCAAAGGTTATTGACCGAAGCACCACATCGGAGATTGATGTGTTGGTTGCTGCGGGTACCTCTTGTGTGTCGGCAAAAGACTCGGGGCGCAATCGCATCCACTTTCAATATCGCAGCGTCGAAGTGGCCGAGCGACAGAGTGTCGCGCAGTGGATACCCATTATTTCAGAGGCGCTGGAAGAAGATCGCTTCGTCTTGTATTGCCAGCCCATTGTGCCGGTTGTCAATAATGGCCCTCACGGTCAAGGACATTTCGAAATCCTGGTAAGGATGGTTGATCGCGATGGGAACATCGTGCCGCCGGGTAAGTTCATCCCGGCTGCTGAGCACTACGGGTTAGTGGAGGATATTGATCGCTGGGTTCTGGATAAGATCTTTGCCTATCTTCAGCAACATCCAGACAGCGGACATCGTTTTGCGGTGAATCTGTCAGGTAATACCGTGTGTGATGAAGACCTGAAAGATTACATTATCGACCAATTTGATAGCACCGGGGTGGACCCCCAGCGGCTCCAATTTGAAGTCACTGAAACAGCGGCAATCAGACATTTTGATCGGGCCATGAGTTTGATTAATGCGCTGAAGGACAAAGGCTGCTTCTTTTCTCTGGATGATTTCGGTAGCGGGCTTTCCTCTCTGGGTTATCTCAAGGAGTTACCCGTAGACTACCTTAAAATTGATGGCAGCTTTATCAGAAATATGGAGCTAAATGATGTGGACTACTCAATGGTGAGTACCATTAACCACTTGGGTCACATCATGGGAATCGCTACGGTGGCTGAGTGCGTGGAGAACCCCACTCAACTCTCTATGTTGCAGGAGATTGGCATCGATTACGCGCAGGGCTATCTCATTGCGAAGCCAATGCCGTTGGCCGATTTGGTTTAGCTTCGGTCGCTATTTATCTTGCCTGTCACGTTGCTAACGCAAGTGACTGTAAAATTTCAGGGTACTGCTCAGCATTTAGCCTTGGTCCAAACTGGCTCACTACGTGTGCTGCAGCCAAACTGGCAAAATTACCCGCTTCGCGGTAATTGTAGCCATGGGTAATGGCATACAGGAACGCGCCTGCAAACATGTCGCCTGCTCCATTGGTATCTACAGCGGTGATGGTGTGCGGCGATATGTTGTGGATTCGCTCTCCATCAAACACTAGTGCACCTTTGCTACCGAGCGTCACGGCAAACGTGTCGGCAGAATCTTTGAGCCGCTCTACAGCATGTTCCAGGTTGTCTGTGTCGGTCCACCCCAGCGCTTCAGCTTCATTGCAAAAGAGCAGGTCTACCTTATTGCCCATCATCTCTTTTAGGCCCGCCTTAAAGAAGGTGACCATGCCGGGGTCGGATAAGCTCAATACAGTTTTTACATTGTGCTTCTCTGCAATTTCTCGGGCATGGATTGCGGCCGCCCGGCCACTGTCAGAGGTGACCAAATAACCCTCCACGTAAAGGTAGTCCGATTGGCTGATAGCCTCGGCGTTGAGATTGGCAGTTGAAACGGTTTCGCTGACGCCAAGAAATGTATTCATGGAACGTTCTGCGTCGGGGGTGATCAATACCAAGCACTTGCCGGTAATCCCTTCAACAGTTTCGCCATTTTGGTGGTAGCCTACGCCCGCTTCCGCTAAGTCGTTGAGGTAAAACTGACCGTTATCGTCATTGGCCACTTTGCAGGAATAGAATGTCTTGCCCCCAAAGCAACTGACAGCGATGATGGTGTTCGCTGCGGAGCCACCACTGGCACGCCGTGAGGCCGTGAGGTGCTGGTGTAGATGGCCTACTAGCTGATTTTGGCGAGCCTCGTCCACCAAGGTCATGAGGCCCTTTTCAACCTGAAGTTGTTGCAGGTCGTTATCGGTTACTTCAATTTCTGTATCCACCAGCGCTGCGCCAACGCCATAAACGTGATATTTGGCCATGATCAATAATATTATGGTTGTTAATTTGGCCGCTATTATCCCTGTGTGGGGGAATGAGTAAAGCAGAGAAAAGGCGAGTTGCCTCGATTAGATGGGGTTAGCTGGCAAACAGGAGGAAATCCTTGGCACGAACGAAGGGAAAGAAAAGAAAGCAAAGCCGGCGCAAGGTCAATCCACGCCGGCGTTGGGTTAAGCGACTGTTTTGGATGTCGACAGTTTTGGGCCTGTTGTTTCTTGTTGGGCTTGATGTCGTGGTGTATCAAAAGTTCACCGGGAAAAAGTGGTCGTTACCCTCTCATGTATATAGTCGTACGCTGGAGCTTTACCAGGGGTTGTCGCTGAGTAGAGAGCAGTTGAAGTGGGAGTTAAGCAGTCTTGGGTATAAGCGTGTGGATGCCGCTAAGTCTCCGGGCCAATACAGTGTTTCAAGTCGTCGAGTGGAAATTTTTTCTCGGGGTTTTGAGTTTTGGGATGGAAAAGAGCTTCCCAGATTGATGACGCTGACGTTTGCCGGTAACCAGGTATCGGCATTGGTTGACGCTAAAGGCGCTGACTTGCCATTGGTAAGACTGGAGCCGGTGATTATTGGCGGCATTTACCCTTCGCTCAAGGAGGACCGGGAGCTGGTGCAGTTGGGGCAGTTGCCGCCAGTGCTGGTGGAAGCATTGGTTGCCGTAGAGGATCAAGCCTTTTACCGGCATCACGGCGTGTCATTCCGCGGGATTACCCGGGCTTTTGTGGCCAATGTAAAGCAGGGGCGAATGGCCCAGGGTGGCAGTACGCTGACTCAGCAGTTGGTTAAAAATTTTTATCTGGACCAAAAGCGAACACTGACACGCAAAGCGCTTGAGGCCATGATGGCCGTGTTGTTAGAGGTACACTTCAGTAAAAACGAAATTCTTGAAACGTATATCAATGAGATTTATCTGGGGCAGGCTGGAGATCATGCTATCCATGGTTTTGGGCTGGCGAGTCGCCATTACTTTCAGAGTCCGGTAGAGGCGCTGGAGCTACACCAGATAGCGCTATTGGCCGGTTTGGTGAAGGGCGCTTCCTACTATAACCCCTGGCGTCATCCCGACAGGGCGATGCAGCGTCGCAACCTGGTGCTCGATGTTATGGCGGGTCAAGGAATTATTGATGCCGCCCAGGCAGATAGGGCCAAGGGTAAACCGCTGGCTATCGTGTCAGCTCGGCCGGGAGGCGGTCGCTGGCAATACCCAGCCTATCTTGACCTGGTAAAGCGGCAGTTGCGAGAGAACTACAAGTCATCAGATTTGGAAACCGAAGGATTAAGAATCTTTACCAATTTTGATCCTCAAGTGCAGCGCAAGCTTGAACGTCGGATGGTCAATCGCATTGAGAATCTGGAAGCGGGTTACCGGATTGATTCCGGCAGTCTGCAGGGGGCCGCAGTCGTCGTCCGTGTGGGTGCCGGTGAGGTGCTGGCAATAGCCGGAGATCGTCAGCCGGGCTATTCGGGGTTCAACCGAGCGCTCGATGCGCGCCGGCCGATGGGGTCGACAATCAAGCCGGCCGTATATTTGTCAGCCCTTGAGCGTCCCGATGTCTATACCCTTGCCAGTCAAATAGAAGATGAACCTATCTCGGTGACAACGGACAATGGCGATGTCTGGCAGCCGCGCAATTTTGAGCGTGAGAGTCATGGGGCGATACCGCTCTATGAGGGATTGGGGCAATCCTATAATCAGGCTACGGCGAGACTGGGTATGGATGTGGGCTTGCCAGCCATTATTGATACGGTTAAGCGTTTGGGTTATCGCGGTACCCTGCCAGAGGTGCCTTCCTTGATGCTCGGTGCGGTTGGCATGTCGCCATTAGAGGTTTCTCAGTTGTACCACACGATAGCCGCTAACGGTTTTTACTCTCCCTTGCGAGCCATTGACTCGGTGTTTACCGCTGAAAACGTGCCTCTCATGCGCTATCCCTACTCGGGGGAGCAGCGATTTGATCCGGCGGCCATGCACTTGCTCCACTATGCCTTGCAGGTGGTGTTGCGTGAGGGCACCGGTAAAAGTGCCTACAAGCGGTTGCCTCAGGATCTTGTTTTGGCGGGAAAAACAGGCACAACCAATGATCAGCGGGATAGCTGGTTTGCCGGATTTAGCGGCAGTTACCTTAGCGTTGTTTGGATGGGAAAGGACAATAATGGTAAAACCCCCCTGACTGGTGGAACAGGCGCTTTGCAGCTATGGACAGACATAATGTCGGAGCTCGATAATCGTTCGTTGATCTTCAATAAACCGGATGGCGTCAGTTATCACTGGGTAGACACGGATTCAGGGCTGCTGAGTCGTGAAGGGTGTGAGGGGGCAAGGTATTTGCCGTTTATCGATGGTAGTGAACCGGTCAATTTTGGCCGTTGTGCTCCGGCAGCTCTTGATAATGTTGTCGATTGGCTGAAGAGCAAGCTGGGATGGTAATTATGAAATACGCATTGACCCTAGTAGTGTTGGTGGCGATGGCGGGTTGCGCGCCGATAATGGTGCCGGTGGGTGGAGCTCCATCCGGGCCGTCATCTCAACCGCCATCTCAACCGCCATCTATGCCTCAGTCAGAACCGCGGCCTCAGGGTGACCTTATTGCTCCGAGCAGTCCTGCTACAGAAAGGGTTTCAGGCGGAGCGGTCGATAGTCTGCTGGAGGATGCCTGGCGTTATAATCGGCAGGGTGAGTATGACCGATCTAATGCCGTGGTAGAGCGGGCATTGCGGATCAATCATGCTGAACCAGAAATCTATTTGATTATGGCATCTAATTACTTTGCCATGGCTCAATTACAATTGGCGGAGCAGCTGGCTCGGCAGGGCCTACCGCTTGCCTCGGGCAATGCGGTGGTCAAAAGGGACTTGCAGCGGCTGCTAAGCCAGATTATCTCTACAAAATAAGCGTGGGTTTTGGGTTTAAAAGCAGTAGGATTGTGTTTCAATCAACGCCATAACAATATGCAAAATTTAGTGAGCAGGGGCTCCACTTGTAAATAAATGAGCAGCAGCGGACTGACTAAAAACTGGCAAGAGCTGGCGGGTAAGGGGCTAACCGCTGTCCGTGAGGTGGTGCTCGATATGTCTGGCACGACGTTTAATGCTTTTCTTCAAGATGTTAACGATCGGCTCCTGGACTACTCCCAAAAACCCAATGACGATAAGAAAAATTTTGAGTTTCTTCTTGCTCGCTCCCTGATTAGAGCCAAACACAACGAAATTTTGCGTATTTTTCTGCGGGAAATTAATCGCTATTTTGATCAATTTGCCGCGAAAGATTTTAGTTCGGTGGACGACATCGAGGGCGACTCTCAAGGCGGGTTAGCCTTGCTGGATCACGATGCACTCGAGGAAAATATTGCTCTGGTTGCGATTCGCAAGCGGGCAGAGGCTGACTATCAGGAGCCTTTGTGGGCTCTGGGGCAGCGCATGTCGCTACTCCATGGGGGAAAGCCAATCCCTGAAAATAAGTTGCCGCTGGCGCCGGGACGTTTCTGTAGTGCGATTAAACGAGCACTCACCGCGGCTGAGGTGCCATTGCTGGCCAGATTGTTGGTCTGTAAATTATTTGATCGCCAATTCGTTTCTCAGTTGGGTGTTGTTTACGGAAAAGCAAACGATACGCTGAAGACGTTGGGCGTTCTGCCGAATTTGAATTATCAGGTGGAAAAATCCAGATCCTCTGATTCAGCGCGTTTCACTGGCGCAGAACCACGTAAGCGTTCGCCATCCCAGGTTGCCGCCGATCAGGATTCATCGATGCTGTCGATGCCGGTAATGACTCAGCCTCTGTCACTGCCAGCCCAAGAGTTACCTCCCTCTGAATATCAGCATCAGCTGGTCGACAGTATCACGTTCTTGCATCAGCGGTTGGTGGCCAATGCTCCACCAGAGGAGGTGGCTCGACCAGGTCAACCGCTTCAGTATGCCGGACATCAATTAGTTGAGGCGGCAGTGCAGCTTCAGCAGCTTGACCAGGTGCTGGCGGCAGAGATTCTTTCTGTGGCCCAGGAAATCAAACCACTGGATATTGCCAAGGCGCGACGCCGTCTGGTAAGCCAGCTGCAAGAAATTACAGATTCAGAAGAAGCGCCGCCGCTCAGTGGCGATGATGTGCGTACTATCGATTTGGTGGGGATGTTGTTCGAGTATGTGTTGAACGATGAGCAGCTACCTGATTGTATAAAAGCGCTGTTGAGTTATTTGCATACGCCGTTTCTCAAGCTGGCTTTTTCTGAGGCAGATTTTTTTAGACAGCAGGAGCATCCATCGCGACTGTTATTGAACGCCCTTGCCGAAGCTGGTTCTCGTTGGGTGGAAAACGATGGCTCCTGTCAGTTTGACATGTTGGAGCAGATTCGTCAGACAGTGCGAACGATACTGGATGAGGATGAGGTTAATTCCAAGCTGTTTGCTGGATTGTTAATGACCTTTAACAGCTTTGTGCAGAAGGTGGAGTTGCGGATTCAGTTACTGGAGCGGCGGGCCACCGAAAAAGCCCGTGGTGAAGACAAGCTGTGTGAGGTCAAGCGGCGGGTTAACAAGGAAATCCATCAGCGTATTGCCAACAGGGATATTCCTTCTGCCATCTTGCTATTTCTGTTGCAGCCCTGGTCTGACCATATGGCCTTTGTCCTACTGCGTTATGGCGATAGCTCCGATGCCTGGAAACATGCATTGGCGCTTGCGGACGATATGCTGTGGGGGCTGGAGTTGAGTGGATCAGAGGATGAGTGGTTGCGTTGGCGTCAGCACTATCCCTGGATGGAGTCCATCATTCAGCAAGGTTTTGACATGATCGGCTATGAGACTGGCAAGGCGTTGAAGTTAAAACGCTCAATTGACCGTATCTACCAGTTGCGCGAGAAAAATCTACAGCCCGAAGCTGCGCCAGTGGCTATTCGAGACAAGCTGGTTCACATGGCTGAAATGCGAGCGGGTGAAAAAGTAGACCTGTCGCGAATGAGTGACAAGGAACAGAAGGTTCTTGAAAAGCTGCGGTTAATAGAATTTGGCACTTGGTTTGAGCACAGGGATGGTAAGCGAGAAAAAGTTGCTTGGTTTAATTCCGAGACGTTACATTTTCTATTTGTGGATCAAAGCGGTAAGCGCTCGGGAATGCGAACGGGTGAAGAACTTGCCCAGAAGATTATTTCCGGTGAATTGCGAATGATCGTGGGTGGGACGAAGCCCTTGGTAGAGAGAACCATGGATACCATCTTTAGTGAATTGAACGAGCAGGTACAAGCTCAATCCCAGCCCCAGAATCAATCCCGGGGAGGGCAGTATGCCCAGTGAGGCCGATCGACGCCGTCTGCCCAGGTATCAGCTGGGCACTCAGATAGAAGTTATTAATCAATTCACCGGGGTGTCTCTGGGCATACTGGTGGATGTCCACCTTGAAGGTTTGATGTTGATGGGGGCCGAGCAACTGCAACCTGAGCACCTTTATCAGATCAAACTACAATCTGCTGAAGTCGCTAGTGACCAGGTTGGGGTGGATTTTGGTGAGCTAGAGTTGGGGGTTGAATGCCTGTGGACAAGGGCCATGGCCCAAGAAGATAGGTTTTGGGCCGGGTGTCGGATTATTGATATATCACCCGATGCGCGCCTTAACTTGGAGCAGCTGATACTGGCGTTTGGTCAGAGCCACCCTGAAAATTCAAGCGCTACGCTCTAGCGGGTTGATCGGTTGTATTAGTTTTTATTTCTGGGGCTTTTTCAGGAGTACTAACTTGAAGCCTTTGTTTTCACCAAAAGGGCTAATCTGAAACAGGTTTTCAGCACAGCTTTCCAGAGGTACAAATCGGTTGACTACAAACAATGCCATGCCGCCTGGCTTTAAGTGTCGATGGCAGCTGGCAACAAAACGTTCAGTGAGACTTCTGTCGGTGCTGAACCCCTGATGAAAGGGTGGGTTGCAGATAATCGCATCAAACTCTTGATCAATCCCCTCTGCGCAATCGGCCGCGATGGCTGCTCCGTTGATGCCCACTAAAGAAAAGTTTTTTGAGCATGCCGTTATTGCTGCAGCGTTGTTATCAGTGGCGGTGATAATTGCATCGGTGTGCCGGTGGGCCATGATAGCGAGGTAGCCATAACCACAACCAAGATCAAGAAGATGTTCCGGCGCTTTATCAAAGCACTTAAAAAAATCACTCAAATGCTCTGCCAGAAATTCGCTCCCCTGATCGACCTTGTTCCAGCCGAATAATCCAGGTTTGCTATAAAGTTGGAGATGATCTGATGAAATGCAGGGTCTCAGTTGCGGATAGTTCTTGTCATCGAGAGGTGGCTCTTGGGATGACAGGCGCGAGATCGTTGCGCAATAAATATTGCCGTGCTTCTTTGCCGTGGCGTGGCTGCCAAAATAATCGGCGGCTTTCTCTGTGTAGGTTTTAATGCCGTCTGTTTTGGCACCCGACAGTATCAAGGTGCCACCGTTGGGAATGAGGCGTCGCGTATCGTTAATGATGTGGTGGGTCACCGGTTTTTCTTTGGAAACGCGGTAGAGTATTTGGTTAAAGCTGTTGTCGGGAAACGAGGAAAAATCAAAATCGTTGTAGTAACAGTTGAAGCCTAATAATTTCGCTTGAAGGTAGAGGTCGTAGCGATTGGTGATCAGGCTAGTTGTTTCGGTGGGTAGTTGGTTCAGTGGTGCCGCGCGTAAATTTTCATCGGCCACTAATAGTTGGGGGCCCTCTGCCTGGTGAAGCTGTTGTACCAGAAGCTGAAAGGATGGGTCCACCGTATGGCTAGCTTCACTCAATGTCGGATGCTCTCAATTTCAGGTCGTGTCAGAGGGCGATAGCTACCTGGCGCCAAGTCTGGATCCAGTGCAATCTCGCCAATGGTTAGCCGCTGTAAACTATGCACATGGTTGCCTACGGCAGCAAACATTCTTTTCACCTGATGATATTTACCCTCGCTGATAATCAGCATAGCGGTGTAGTCGTCGAGTACCTCAAGGTCGGCAGGCAAGCAGCGGCGTTTTTCACCCTCCAGCCAAATACCCTCATGAAATTTCCTAATTAAAACAAGATCCAGAGGTTCCGACAGCCCCACTTTATAGGTTTTTCTGCAGTCGCTTCGCGGTGAAGTGATCTGGTGATTCCACTGACCGTCATCCGTGATTAGCAGGAGTCCGGTAGCATCGATATCCAGGCGCCCAGCAATCTGTAATTGTTCTGGGCGAGGTTCATCAATCAGGTCTATGGCCGTTGGGTGGTCGCTATCTTTTGTGGCAGAAACGACACCGCCGGGTTTGTTTAGCATGAAATAGCGAGCACCGGGCATGGCAATGGGTGTGTTCTCAAGGTGAACGACTTCTGACTCGCTAATAGGTGTGGCGGGGTTGGAAACCATTTTGCCATCCACTGTCACCAAGCCCTCCTTGATCAGCCTTTTGACCTGAGTGCGCGAATAGTCGGAGGCATTGCTGATGTACTTGTCCAGCCGCAAGTTGTTCAATCCCATTGTTTGATTTGGTTAGTTTGATGGATCTGGTTGGCCTTATCAACGATGCTGGCGGTGCCTGTTCTTTGGGCAGGTGTTTCAGCTTAGAGAAGGCTGGCGGTTAATCGTGCAGGCTGATGATTGGCCAGCCTCTTTCTTTGGCGACCGCCATTAATCGGTCGCAGGGGTCAACGGCCACCGGGTGCTCTACGATTTCTAGCAGCGGTAGATCATTGATTGAGTCACTGTAAAAACTACTGCCAGCCATGTCTGTGCCCGTCTCAGTTAGCCAGCTATTAAGACGTATTACCTTGCCTTCTTTATAGCTGGGTACACCTGAAACCTTTCCGGTATATCGATTATTGCGCTGTTCAAGTTCGGTGGCAATCAGGTGGTCGATACCGAGTTTTTTACAAATGGGTTCAACGACAAAGCGGTTGGTCGAGGTGATGACCATCAGTAAGTCGCCATTATCGCGGTGCTGCTGAAGTAGTTTTTCAGCTTTTGGTTGCAGCATGGGTTCAATGACATCTACCATAAATTGAGCATGTAACTGAGCTAGTGTTGAGGGCTCAATTTCTCCCAGAGGTGCCAATGAAAACTCGAGGTAGGCAGACATGTCGAGTTTGCCATTCTGATAGTCGCGGAAAAATTGGTCGTTCATCCGCTTGTAATAAATTTCATCAACAATCTTGTGGGCAACTAAAAACTCACCCCAGCCGTGATCGCTATCACCTGCAATTAGGGTGTTGTCTAGGTCAAATATAGCGAGAGGCATTGGGTGCTCACTGGTTGTTTTGGGAAAAGGCGGCATAGCTTAACGAGAGATAGGGCTGTCCTCAACTATGTATTTGATGTAAGTTCTAGAGTTGTAATTAATATTAGTCCTCTATTTACAGGGGTGGTTTAAGGGGTCAATTTTATAGAACCCCAGTATTTAAGGGTATTCGTAGCGTGGTTGATCGAGAAGGGTTTCGCCCCAATGTCGGTATCGTGATTTCTAACGGTGCCGGAAAATTACTTTGGGCTAAGCGAATAGGGCAGGATGCCTGGCAGTTTCCACAAGGTGGAATCAACCCTCGTGAAAAGCCCGAGCAGGCGTTATATCGCGAGCTTTTTGAAGAAGTGGGATTAGAGTCGACTGATGTCGAGCTTTTAGGCTGCACGAGAGGTTGGTTGCGCTACCGGTTGCCAAAGCTCATGCAAAGAAGAAACTCCAAGCCGCTATGCATTGGCCAGAAGCAGAAATGGTTTCTGCTAAAGTTGGTAGGGGATGAGAGTAAAATTCGTTTCAATCATTGCGATAAGCCAGAGTTTGATGGGTGGCAGTGGGTAAATTATTGGTATCCAATAAACCAAGTGATTGAATTTAAAAGAGATGTCTATCGCCGAGCATTAAAAGAGTTGTCACCACTGCAGTGTGAAATGGAGCGTCAAAGGTAAATGCTGGAATCGTTGAGAACCATTGTTCAAGAGGTCAACGCTGCCAAGGACTTTGGAGAAGTTCTGAAGCTGATCGTGCACCTGGTGAAGCAGGTGACGAAGACGGGCACGTGTTCAGTGTACTTGTACAATCCAGAGGATGATAACTATGTGTTGATGGCGACCGA
>DFBC01000140.1:2909-3169 GCA_002367235.1 Cellvibrionales bacterium UBA3090 | reverse complement strand
GCAGATGCCGCCAAGGGGAATTGCGGCGCGGCGGGATTCATTGGGCCAAGCTCTTGAATCAAGCGATTGACAATCCCCCGCGCCGGGCGGCCAGTAAACACGTTGGTGATGACCGTATGTTGTGCGGAGTCTGATTTCAACGCCGCACGATGCATGGAACTGGTGGTAGCTTCGGGGCATAGAAGGTAAGCAGTACCGAGCTGTACACCCGCGGCTCCCAGCTTCATAGCCTCCGCAACACCTTCAGCAGAAGCGATGCC
>DFBC01000140.1:0-2842 GCA_002367235.1 Cellvibrionales bacterium UBA3090 | reverse complement strand
GGCTGAGATCATCAGAAAGAAAATCACCCCTGTGGCCACCGGCCTCAATACCCTGGGCAATAATGGCATCAACACCGCGCTCTTCAAGCCAAAGTGCTTCCGCGACAGTGGTGGCACTTGCCAGGATTTTTGCACCGAAGCCTTTCGTATAAGCAAGTAACTCAGGCTCGGGCAAACCAAAATGAAAGCTAACGACTTCCGGTTTCAATTCAGCCAAAACCTCTGCCGCCTGCTGGCTAAAAGGTGCTCGGCCTGCACCGGGTGTAATGGCTAAGGGGTCAACACCCAATTCCTGATAAAACGGGGTGAGTTCCTTTCGCCAGCAGGCTTCTTTTTCGACGTCTACTTGTGGTGGTGTATGGCAGAAAAAATTCACATTAAATGGTTTTGATGAGTGCAACTTAATGGTAGTAATTTCCTGCCTGATGGTTTCGATATCAAGCATGGCACAGGGTAGAGAACCCAAGCCCCCAGCATTGGAAACCGCAATGGCAAGCGCACTACCTTGCACACCCGCCATCGGTGCTTGAATAATGGGAAGCTCTATGCCCAGTAGTTCCTGAAGTGTTGTCGTCATCTCGTCTGCCTCTGTCTCACAGTCGGTATATAAACATTATCGTCCAGATAGATTTGGGGTAATGATTACATCCATATTCGTCATTTAAACGCCTCAACCAAGCCTATGTTTGGCGCTTACGAATCTTAGTAAGCTGTTGACCAAACACCCCCCAGTTATCCGTAGGCACAACATCGATCACCACGTGGGTAGTGGCCGGATCTTTATTCAGTACATTCACTAACAACTGCGTAGTACCCTCAATCAGTTGCCGCTTTTGCTCATTAGTAACACCTTCATCCGTCACCTTGATATTTACATAGGGCATGGATCATTCTCCTTATTTTGCTCGTTAATTAATTCTTCACTCAGTTCTTTACCCAGTCTTTTATCCCGTTCTTTATTCAGCTCTTTATTCAGCTCTTTAATCAAAAAGTCTAACCGGATAAGCTGTTCGAAATAATCAACTGAATGTGAACCGCTCACAAATCGGCTGCCATTAAAAATAAAGGCTGGTACAGACTGAACGCTATAAAGTCTGACACGCTCGCCCAGTGCCTTTAGTTGTTGATTAATGACAGTCGACCCTATTGCCTGGATGACTCTATTTTTATCAAAACCTATTTTTTCCGCGGTTTTTACCAACACGTCAATATCACTGATGTTTTCACCCTCCACATGGTATGCCTGCAAAAGGGCCTGGTGAATCTGGCGCTGCAAACCAACGTTTTCTGCAGCCAGTATCAAGCGGTGGGCCTTGGCGGTATTGTAATAGCGGGTGCGCTTGCTGAAGTCGATGGTCACGCCTACTTCCTTCGTTTTTTCGAGAGGGTTTTTCCGGTAGGCCATTACCTCGGCAATGCTCCATTAATTGCGTTGACAAAGATGCTCAACAATATCAACACCCAGCGGCCCCGTATCGGGATTGAGTTGGAACGGTAAATAGTGAATCTCTGCAGATATCTCGTTGGATAGCCTCTCTAGCGCCTTGCTGATATTTTGGTAGCCAATATGACACCAGGAACAAACTACATCATGAATCATTTCAATTTTCAGGGTTTGCATTCTTAACTCCTGCCTTTACAGCGTACATTTTGCTAACAATTTTCCAAACACCGTTTTCATGTAGAAGGCCCAGGTAATCAATAAAGTGCCCGTGGGGTAAGGGGCAATTCACCTTGACCATGGCCTGACCTCCCTCCAACTCCAACCAGATAATTTGATAATTCCAGGGGTGCCCTGTTTCGCGAGGAACGGGCCTGCTCGACACATCAGCAAGCCACTTGTCACGGGTTCGCCGCAACCCTGGAGTTTTCAAAACGCATTCAGGATGAAACAATGCGGCTAGCCGAGCAGCGTCACCCTCATGTAGCCCTGCAAAATATTCATTCACCATTGCACGTATCGCAGTTTCAGCATTTATCAATACTTCGGCGTTTTTCAAGATAGTCATCATCTAAGCCTTTACTCAAGCTGTGACCGCACGATAGTCACTTTCACGTTGCAAGGCTGTCTGAAAGCTATCGCGACTAATAACTGCGTCAATCATTTTCCGAGTATTGGGGCCAATGACGATATCCACCGGATAGGATTGCCCCCAACGGGAATAAACTGCCAACAGAAAGTCGGCAGGTGAGACGGAATCACCACCCAGATAGGCTTGGCCTTGTAGCTTGTCCTCGACGGCAGCCCACAGCTTGTTAATAGCACTCGCTGCGGCATCGAAAGCCTGCTGCTTGCCCTCGTTATTGGTGATATTTCCCTCAGCAAAAAATAATCTGCCATAGGCCGGATGCACGGAAGCATTGGCAAACATCATATTTTCAATGGCCTGATGCCTATCTTCACCATCACGGGCAATAAGGTTGTTTTCGTGTTTGTCTAACAGGTAAAGCAAAATCGGCACGCCTTCGTTTAACACCCGATTCTGGTCAATCAAAACCGGCACAGTGCCAACGGGATTCAGCACGTCGTAATTTTCTGCGTCTTCTTTATGGATCAGCTCAATAGCTTGATTTAGCTCGTTGAGTATTGCTTGTGTTGCCAAAGAACAGGCGTCGGGAAGAAAGTAAAGTGTGTACATATTAAGCCTCGCAATTTATTGGGTTTACGTTCGATTTACGCGGCTAGTTTGTACTCAGCTATACTCTTGATAAATGGCAATAATGTTGATGCACTATCAACAAACTGGAAACAATCAGAAACTAAGCACCCGATAACAGGAAGAACACCACGATGGATAAGCTACGCGCTATGAAGCTATTCGTTCGGGTTGTCGATGCTGGC
>DFBC01000008.1 GCA_002367235.1 Cellvibrionales bacterium UBA3090 | reverse complement strand
TTCGACTTACCAAGATTAGATACTTTGTTCTTGGCAATGCCCATTGCCTGGAAAGGCTCATTGGCCCAATATGCAGGTCGTATCCATCGAGAATCAGATGGCAAAGAGCGTGTCACTATTCACGATTATGTAGACTGCTCGCTTCCTATGCTGCAACGCATGTTCAACAAGCGAGAGAAAAGTTACAAGGCAATGGGATACAAAGTTGAGCTTTCAGATTCCGCATCACCAGGCGACATAAAGTCAAACGAGTTTCTGCTAGCGCCTGACAAAATGGATTCCGAAGTTCCTGCGTAAGCACAAGCTCGCCCTCATTCAACCATGCCATTTGAACTTGTAATATCAGCTAACCGCTTACTTTTAGTTTGGACAAACATGTGTTTATTTTTTTCCTATCATATGATTCCTGTTCAAAGAGCCTTTCTGTTTTTCTCAGCACTAACTTGTGCGGACTACCTTGTCTTTTCGTTTGATGTATCACGGGCACCCCCATACCATCGATGACCTGGTGTATGTGTTGTCGGCGCGCCTTTGCCAAAGGCCAGACTTTCGTTTGCGTTACAGGCGACTGCAAGTACTGACTCAGCTCTTTGCAATCATTGCAGTCACATCGGCCCCTCTCTGTTATCGACCAGTCACCCACTTTTCGAAGAGGCTGGTTGAGGGCTTCATTCAGCTTGGTATCGAGATAAGCATGAAGCTTTTGATATCCCCATCTTTCATCGTCTCGGTTATCTATATCCAACGGTAAGAACATCTCCGCGAGATTTACTGGGGTATACAGCAACTCATCGGTGATAAGATAAGTGACCAGGCGAGTATGCAAGCCATGCTTATTGACTACGACACAGGCATCAAGAATTTCACGGAAGGAATCTATACGTTCAGCGCTTTCTTGTTCCAATTGCACTCGGCTGGAGTGCTCTTTTTGGAAAGTGTGATTAGCCTTAAGTGTTCTGTATTGGTAATCGAAGAGCCAGCCGATAAGCTCCGACTGCTCCTGAAGGTGGTTGGCAAGGTGTCCGATAAGCTGCACAAAATGTTTGATAGTATGCGTTCTTTGCCACGCTCTTTCAGGTTCAATCCAGGCATTCAAAATCTCTATGCACCACTCAGCACCATAAACCGGTTCAAGCGCGGCAAATTCTTTGGCCGTTTTTGCATTTAACACTGGCAAGCCTAGAGGTTCGACCAGTGATTGTGCTAACGGCTGGGTGCCTATCTGCAGCGCCAGTGTGAAAACCATCTTGCTCCAAGCGTTATCCACTTCATAAGGTTGTTGTTGCGCACGATGCCAGTATGGCAATAGCTGTTGCACAATGGTTTGTGCCTCGGCGCGTGTCGGCTTTCTTTTTGCAAGACCGGTGAGTTCCTTCACCACTTGTTTAGGGGCAATTTCACACAGCATGGGATAACGATCTTCTTTTCGCCAAAGAACAACCGTAGCCCGGTGATACCATCGCTCAAGCGTATTACCGTAGTTACCCATCCAACCTTCATATTCGGAACTGAAAGGGTCAAACTCATTGGTGGCTTTTGTCCAGCAAATTTCATCGTCATCAATATACAGCCCTGAGTAATCGATACCTTGATTGGTCTTATCGATCCAGTGTTTTAAGCTGATGCTACTATCTATGAGCTCGTTGAGCTGGAGACCTTCATCATCGACGGAATTTTCATTTTCGTCCTCATTTTCGTAATAATGCCAATATTCTCGATGACGCGACTGGTAGTAACCGTCATCGTAATCCGCTTCACAGTCCCAGACCTCCTGAATATCGGCCAGTGCCATGTGTACCTCTAGATCCAGTTTGGCAGCGGCCTCCTCTATCGTTTTTACTCTCAGTCGGTCGCCATTTTTTAATTGCGACCAGCTCAAACCTTTCTGTGTATATTGATGATCTAATAAATAAACCCATTTGGGTGGTCGTACTTCTCTGCTGTGCTGATTGGCTTGTTGGCTGTCGGCCTGCGTATTAGCCACACGCTCATTAAAGTAATCTTCCAGTGCCCTGGACAGGGGATCAAGAGTGCCCTCCTTTTGAGGCGTAACCGCTTTGTTTACCGCGCCGTCAAGCAGGAGGTTATAAGTCAATGCCACACGGTAGCCAGACGTAAGCGGTTTAACTTCATGGTGGCAGTCTGCATAAAATGCGATACAGGTTAATTTGTCTTTGGCTGCTCGGCTTGTTTGCACACACTTTTTTTCGCCTGAATGATCAATCACCAAGCTGCCACCCGCGTGCTTACACGGCAGAACAAGCACCAATGTAGCCACCATCCCGTCCTGCTTTTCAGAATCCTGATGTGCCTGAAAAAATTGCCCAGGCTCATAAACCAGCATATTGTGCAAAGACGCTGTTAGCTTGGCGGTTTCAGCCATACCCAGCTTGCTCTTTACCTGTTCCAGCAACGGGTGCAGTGTTTTATTCCAGCGACGCTTGTCGATTTTGATTTTACTTTTGGGAATTTCCCAGGTATCACGTACTTTCTTGTCTTGAAGCGTTTGATCTTTCCACCCGAACCTCGCCGGTTTCGCTTGTTTGACCAGCGCTTTTGCTTTCACCTGTGTCAGGGGTAGTTTTAATGGCTCCGAGTCGCCGATTTTAATCTGTAAATCGTCAACAGGAACCGTCAACCGCGTACAAAAATCACCCTGGGGTTTTACTGCTTCAAGCGCAGATATGATTTCCTTCATTTTTTCCATCTTGATTCTACCGTTGCACTTCTCTACATAATTGATATCGCTGTATCGGACTGGACTTTCTTATCTCGCATTCACCCGCCTGATAAACCTAGAAACCTCAGATGGCTGCGAAAAAGATGTGCGCCGACAGTACCCAATGCACTCGCTGTGCACATGGGGCAGGATCTAGGCGCTTTTAGGCGAGCTCTTGCCGCACCCAGCTGAGGTTTCTAGGGTGATCAAAAAAACAGGTAACTGGGAGAAAAAAGTTTGAAAGTTTTACGTGGCGTTGGGGTGCTTATTTTGATGTCGCTTTTGCTTGCCTGTGCGAGCAAGAGCAACTCTCCAAAAGTGTTGCATGGGAAATTTTTTGCCGAAGCAGATATAAACCCTGGCGAAGA
>DFBC01000078.1:39161-39718 GCA_002367235.1 Cellvibrionales bacterium UBA3090 | reverse complement strand
CCAAGCTCACCCATGTCCCCCAACACCAGAATCCGGCAACCACTAAATTTCATCAACGTATTGATAGCCGCTTTCACAGAACCGGGATTAGCGTTATAGGTGTCGTCTATAACAATGGCGCCATTAGCAAGCTGATGACGATCTAGCCGACCCGGCACCGCCTGCAGCTTGCCTAGCCCGGTAGATATCATTGATAAATCTGCACCCACCGCATAAGCACAAGCGGCGGCAGCTAGCGCATTAGCTACATTGTGCTCACCACTTAAAGGCAAACTGACGGACACGTCACCCGACGGCGTAACAAGCACAAAGGAATGGCAACCCCATTGATCCGCCACGATGTCTCTGGCATAAAAGTCAGCGCGGTCATCGCTTACTGAATAACCAACCACTTTCGCTCTAGCTGAACCTTCCCATTGACCGGCATAAGGCTCATCCAAGTTGATAACAGCCGTACCCTGCCTAGCAACGCCACGATAAATTTCGCCCTTGGCCCTCGCAATGTCATCCATGCCACCAAAGCCCGCCATGTGTGCAGGCAGTACGTTATTGACCAG
>DFBC01000078.1:17699-39100 GCA_002367235.1 Cellvibrionales bacterium UBA3090 | reverse complement strand
AAAAGCGTCATCGGGACACCAATCTGGTTATTCAAATTCCCCTTTGTCGCCAACACGTCGCCAGATTCGCGAAGAATGGCGGCAATCATTTCTTTAACGGTTGTCTTTCCGCTGCTACCGGTCACCGCAATCAATGGGCCGGTAAAAGCTTGCCGATTGAGCAGGGCTATTTGCCCCAATGCCGCTGTTGTATCGGGCACGACCCACTGAGGCACATTAATATCTTTAACTGGTCGCTCAACCACCATCCCACAAGCCCGTGTCGCCACCTCCGGTAAAAACTGGTGAGCATCAAAACGCTCACCTTTTAAAGCGACAAACAACTGCCCTTCATCTATCTGGCGTGTATCCGTAGCTACGGTGCCAAACTGGCAGTCGGGATACATCAATGTGCCACCGAACGATTGCGCCACGTGCGACAGCGTGAAGTCATGCATCATTTCGACCCTCCACGCTGGCGTAACGCCAATCTCGCTTGCACCTGATCACTGAATGGTAGACGCTCTGCACCGAGCAACTGATAGCTCTCATGACCCTTTCCAGCAATCAGAACAATGTCGCCCACATCTGCGCCATCAACCGCAAGGCGAATAGCCTCCGCCCTATCCAGGCACGTAATTACCGTCGACCCACCAGCGATTCCCTCACGAATATCTTCGGCAATGCTCTCCGCTGACTCACTTCGAGGGTTGTCATTGGTAATAATCACGCTGTCGGCATAGCGGCTGGCGATGGCACCCATCTCGGGCCGCTTGCCGCGATCCCTGTCACCACCACATCCAAACACACACCACAGCTGACCCGAACAATGCTCTTGCAACGTCGCCAATACTTTCTCAAGAGCATCGGGAGTATGGGCATAATCAACCACCACCTGCGGACCGCCACCGGCATCACCGCCGACCAGCTCCATACGCCCAGGCACCGGCTTCAATTGAGGCAGCACATTTAATACATCGACTAAATCCAGCCCCTGACAACAGGCTGCACCGATCACCGCCAGCAAATTCTGAAGATTAAACCTGCCCAACAACGCGCTGTTCAGTTCTCCTTCACCCCATGGGGTTTGAAGCGTGGCGCGAGTGCCTTTAGCTGATGCCACAGCCTCTTTGGCATAGAGCGATGCGTTAGCATTTACCAGGGAATAACTGCAAAGGTTGACGGTTGGAGGTAACTGCAAAGCAATCTCGGCACCCACCGGATCATCTATGTTAATCACCGCATTGATCAGACCGGGCATAGCAAACAATTGCATTTTAGCCCCCGCATAACTGACCAAGTCACCGTGGTAATCCAAATGATCTCGGCTTAAATTGGTAAAAATCGCAGTATGGAACGACAGCCCTTTGACCCGGGCCTGATCAAGGCTATGGGAAGACACCTCCATAGCCACTCGCCCCACCCCTTCGGCAACAAAATCTGACAAAATAGACTGAACCGTAATTGCGTCCGGCGTCGTCATACCGGTATCTGTCATGCTGGTTTTATCAGAAGAAATCACACCATAACCAAGGGTTCCCACCACCCCGGCGGTTTCTCCCAGCAAGCCGAACAATTGCGCCAACAACTGGCTACAGGTCGTCTTGCCATTGGTACCCGTAACACCCGTTAACACCAAATGATCGGAAGGGTTTCCGAAAAAACGTCCGGCAATATCACTTAACTGCAAATTGAGGTCTTTCACCGCAATCACATTATGTCGCTCGGTTCTGAGTCCTTGAGCCTCGGCCAAAACAGCAGCCGCTCCAGATGCAATCGCCTGATCGATATAGTTTCGCCCGTCATGCTCAACACCTGAGACCGCAACAAATACATCACCGGATCCCACTGAACGACTATCCAGACATATCCCGCTCACCGGCATCTCAGCCAGCTCAGGACTCATAACCACATCGGGCAACAGTTGTTGCAACGTACGCCGAGCAGGCCTTTTCGATAGCACCATCACGTAGCACCCCCTGGCTTGCCTTGCTCTAGCACTACAACCTGTTCCGTACTTTTCACCTTGGGGGGGATTTTTAGCATTCTCAATGCATCCGCTGTGACCGTTGCAAAGACCGGGGCCGCAACCTCTCCACCAAAATATTTTTTACCCCGGGGATCGTTAATAATCACAACCGTGACCAACCTAGGGTTGTCCGCTGGAACCATCCCTGCGAAGAGGGCAACATAGCGATTTTTTTCGTACCCCGCTTTACCCACTTTATGCGATGTACCCGTCTTACCCGCGACCTCATAAGAAGGAATGGCAGCGCGTGTTGCCGTGCCCCCGGAGTGGGTCACACTGGTCATCATTTGCCTAAGCCTAGAGGCAAGCTGGGGATCAACAACCTGCTCACCCTCGGGTACCTCACTCACTTTTAGCAGAGACACCGGCTTTTTCTCCCCGTCGCGAGCCAACACAGCATAAGCCTGAGCCAGCTGTAATGCCGTGGCCGACAACCCATACCCAAATGCAAAATTAGCCCGTTCTACAGGCCTCCAGCGTCTATGCTCCGGCAAGCTCCCAGGGCTTTCCCCAGGAAACCCCGTTCCCGGGCTATCCCCTAAACCCATGCGGGAAAACATATCTCGCAAATGGGTCGGCTCTAACTCTAGCGCCAACTTAGTGGTGCCCACCTGACTCGACTTCATCAGCAGTGTTGTCAAATCAATGAGCCCATAGTTTCTATGGTCAAGAAAAGTTTTTCTTCCTACCTGAATGTACCCAGGATTGGTATCAATCACGGTCTCAGGAACAAACTTCCCACTTTCCAGCGCAGCCAATACAGTAAAAGGCTTCATGGTTGAACCTGGCTCAACAATATCTGTCACGGCTCGATTACGCAGCGCATCAGAGCTCAGCTGGCTGCGGTCGTTTGGGTTAAATGACGGCTGATTGGCCATCGCCAAAATCTCACCGGTTCGGACATCGAGCATGACGACAGAGCCAGAGGCTGCCTGATGCTTAGCCACGGCAGCTTTCAACTCCCGGTAGGCTGTATATTGCAATCTCAAATCAATGCTGAGCGCCAAGTTCTCTCCAGACTTTTCACTTCGCACTAAGGCCAGATCCTTAATCACCCGTCCTTTTAAATCCTTGAGTACTTTCTTGGCACCGGGAACACCGGTAAGGAGCTCGTCAAATGCCAACTCCATACCCTCTTGGCCACGATCATCAATATTCGTAAAACCCACCAACTGAGACGTAACCTCACCAGCAGGATAAAAACGTTTGTATTCGCCCTGGCCATAGACACCGGGTATTTCCAGGCCCAGCACTTCTTGAGCTTTCTCGGGCGTCACCTGGCGAGCCAGATACATAAACTCTTTACCGGCGTAGCGCGACAAGCGCTGTTGCAACTCATCCAGACTCATTGACAGGCTTTTCGCCAACTCAGAAAGCCCCTCAGAAGCACCATCAATCACCTGCGGGTTAGCCCACAAAGTGACCACTGGCGTACTGACCGCTAACGGCTCGCCTCGGCTATCGGTAATCACCCCTCGATAAGCAGGTATTGATTCTGTCCGCACAGTCCGAGCCTGGCCTTGCCCCTGCAAAAACTGAAACCCCTTATCGACATCAACCAAAACCTGGAGCCCAGCTATATGCCAGAGAGCAGCAACTGGCAGCACAAACAGCACCGCAACCAGCAACAGGTAGCGCCAACGAGAAATTGTTAATTTGCTCTGCTTCTCTCTCACTTAGCTCTCATCCAGACCTTCTATGGTCGAACCACAACAATTTCTTCCGCTCTCGGCACTCGCATATCCAGACGACTCTCTGCCAACTGCTCAACACGACTCAACGATGCCCAAGAACTCTGCTCTAACAAGTATCTTCCCCACTCCACCTGCAATGCATTAGCCTCCTGCTCCAGGCTCGACAGCTCGCTATAAAGCTCCCGACACAGATGACTAACGTAAACAACGGATATTGCCGACATAATGACCGCCAGCCACACCACCGGTAACATCCAGCCAACACGTGTTGCTGACCGCCCACCAAGTCCCACGCCTAAGCCACCTTCTCAGCGACTCTCATCACGGCACTCCTAGCACGCACATTTACCGAAACCTCATCACCTCCGGGCTTAACTGCTTTGCCCACAGAGCGCATCCGGCGAACAATATCTTTCTCCATAATCGGAAAGCCTTTGGGCAGCGGCTTTCCTCGCTCCTGCTCCCGAATAAAACGCTTAACAATACGGTCTTCGAGGGAGTGAAAACTAATCACTACCAAACGCCCCCCCTTGGCCAATACATCGACCACGCCCGCCAATGCTTTCTCAAGATCTTCCAGCTCCTTGTTGATATAAATTCGGATACCTTGAAATGCTCTTGTTGCCGGGTGTTTGCCTTTTTCCCATGCCGGGTTGGCCTCTTTGACAATAGAGGCCAGCTGCGCCGTGCGGGTAATCGGAGTCTCTTTTCGAGCCTCAACAATTGCCCGCGCAATTCGCCGCGCATAACGCTCCTCACCATAATCCCTCAACACTCGACTGATCTCTTTCTCTTCAGCAGATGCCAGCCAATCCGCGGCACTGACACCAGAATCGGGATCCATTCGCATATCCAGCGGGCCATCTCGCAAGAAACTAAAACCTCGCTCGGGGTTATCCAGCTGAGGAGATGAAACGCCCAGGTCAAGCAATACACCGCTCACAGACCCGGTCATATCTCGCGCCGCAACCAAATCAGCGAGCTCAGCAAAAGAGGCCTGAACAATCTCAAACCGCGTGTCCGCTGCAAACTTTTGCTGCCCTACCGAACAAGCATCGGGGTCTTTATCTATCGCGATTAATGAGCCAGCTTTATTTAAACTGGCTAAAATTAGAGATGAATGGCCGCCTCGGCCAAAGGTGCCATCCACATAAAGTCCACCCGGATCAGTGACAAGCGCAGCTACTGCCTCATTGAGTAAAACGGTTTCGTGCTCGCCCTGTACAGACATATACTCTTACCCAAGTATTAAAGTGATAGGGACTGCATTTCTTCCGGGATTTCAAGATCACCACTGGTCACAGCCAGCCACTCCTCTCTTCCCGCGTTCCAGTTTTCTTCACTCCACAATTCAAAACGGTGCCGCTGTCCAACCAGCATCACTTTTTTCTCCAGCTGCGCGTACTGTCGCAACTCTGTTGGAATCAAAACACGCCCATTGCCGTCCAGTTCCATTTCGCGAGCATGTCCAATGAGAATTCTCTGCAGTTTTCGAGTGGTAGGATTGAATGAAGGCAACTCGGCGATCTGAGCCTCAACCTTTTCCCATTCATGTAGGGGGTAGATCAACAGGCATTTATCTTGTATATCAATCGTAGCGACCAGACAACCACCACGAGAGGGATCCAGGGCATCGCGGTACCGAGAGGGAATAGCCATTCGCCCCTTGGCATCCATGTTGATTTCGTTATTTCCCCTAAACAATGCCATCGCCCAATTAATTATGTTGAGAGCAAAAACCACTTTGCCCCACTTTTCCCCACTTTTGTCACTATATGCTCAGAAAAGCCAAAGTCAAGGCAAAAAAGGGGTGTGCAATCAGGAAAAATGTTCCTAAAACTCAATAACTTGCGAGCGAAGAACAAAAAGACAACGCGACGAAAAATAGATAGCGAGGAAAAACATATTGCTACAAATATCAGTTAAAGTATTACATTAACTGAAAGACATTTTTGATATAAAAAAACAAACTTATTAAACGAGCTGATCGTTTTTTGACCACAAACTCCGCCAAAAAGAAAGAGCGGGGCGCTGAATTAACAAAAACAATGGGCTCGATACCGGCAGATAACCGAGCATACTCTGATGGTCGTTTGCGATGATAATTATTCAAGGTTAGCAAGCAAGAACTGAATCACATTTTCCCCCATAAAGAGGCGAACCTCCTCTTCACTAAAACCTTCAGCCAGAAGCGCCTTGGTTAATAAAGGCAGCCCTGTGACGTCAAAGGGCTGGGGTACCGCCCCATCAAAATCCGAGCCTAGTGCGATATGTTTAATGCCAACCAAGTCTTTAGCATAGCTTGCAGCCCGCGCTATATCATCTGGGCTTTGACCACATATTGCGACAGGATAAAAACCGATACCGATCAAGCCTCCAGCTTTCGAAATTTTTAGCATTTGTAGGTCGGTAAGGTTTCTCGACTTATTGCACGTCCCTTTAATACCCGTATGGGTAACGATAACTGGTCGCGTGGCCATGGCCATCACATCATCAATCAATTCTGGTGAGGCGTGCGCCAGATCAACCAGCATGCGCCGATCTTCCATCTGCTTGATGAGTTGACGCCCAAATCCCGTTAAACCTGATTTATCTACCCCATGAGCAGATCCGCCCACCTCGTTATCGAAGAAGTGGACCAAACCGATAATGCGGTAACCGGCATTGTATAATTTATCAAGATTTTCAATCTTACCTTCCAGGGCATGCGCGCCTTCAAGAGAGAGCATGCTGGCCACCATGCTTTTATGAGCTTTGCGCTGCTCAAGAAAATGCTGCAAATCCTTGCCCGATCGAATAAGAGTTAATGAACCCGACGATTTCTCCGCATAGTGCTGTAAACGATTGGCTTGATATAAAGCCCGCTCATTTAAGTTAACTAGCGCTTTCCAAGGCCACAACTGCGCCAATGCGAGCAACGTAATACTGTCACTTTTATCATCATTACTGATGAGATTGAGATTTCGAGGCGTTTTTGTCACAACACTAAAGACTTGCAGCAAGACATTGCCTTCTACCAAACGGGGCAAATCAACATGCCCCCATTCTGATCGTTTGAGAATGTCCCTATTCCACAACAATGTATCTGCATGCAAATCGACAATAGCCAAGTCCTGATGCAATCGTGTTATTTCACCAGTAACTGGATAAGGCGGCCGAAATTCAACACGATTTTTTCCTGAATCGACCCGCGACGGTAGAAATGTAAAAAAGCCGACAACAGCCATCAAAAATAAGCTTAACAAGGTATAAATTATTATTTTCATAACGCACCGATATGAAAGTTAAAAAGCGTTTAAGGACTCTTCGGCCCAGCCCTAAGTCATGAAACCTTATACACGGCATTCATTAAGAAACTCTTAATGTTTCTACTCTAAACTGGTCGTACCGACTTAATGTGAATCTATTGCAATGGCATCTGGCAAATTACTTCTTCCAAACCATAAGGCTGGCGGCAGCATTTTTATTATGCTCTGCCTACTATTGATGAACAGTTGTGGAGTATCGGACTACAGCCAAGCCGAGAGTATTCGCAAACTGTCAGCCAACCTTTCAGACAGCCAGTGGAAAGGCGGCCTAATCCCCCCAGGTCAACAATGTAAAAAGTTTGGCGGGCAAGGTGCTTCTCCCGCAATCACCGTGGCCAACATTCCAGAAACAGCAGAAGCCGTCATTGTTGAATTTAGCGACCGAAGCTGGTTTCCCATGAATCACGGCGGGCATGGAAAGCTTGGGATCTCGCTGAACCCCGGACAGCAAACCATCACAATCCCTTCCGTGCCCGGAGAATCTCTAGTGTTACCAAACGAACGTTTGTTTATTTTCCACGCCCATCGGGGTGGAAGAGGTCAGCCTGGCGCCTATTTACCCCCCTGCTCAGGTGGGCGTGGCAACCAATATTTTGCCGACATCAAAGCGGTACGCAAGTTGAATTTGGAACAAGAAACAGCTGAGCTACTAGCCGAAGAAAGTCTCTTCCTAGGTAGTTATTAGGCAACATCTTTCAGATCAGAGCTCAGCTACCAAAAGGCTTTAATCCATTAAGGCCTTGATTGATAAAACTTGAGAGCTGGCCTGTAAGCCGGGTTCTGTCGTGGACAGTCATTCCTCTAGGGCGCACGTCACCGTACGCCTCAAGCAACCTACCCGAATCCAGCGCGGGCCACGCCAATGGATTCCTATTTGGTCTTGCTCCGAGTGGGGTTTACCATGCCACAAGCTGTTGCCAGCTGCGCGGTGCGCTCTTACCGCACCCTTTCACCCTTACCTGTGCCAGCAAACACTGGCCATCGGCGGTCTACTCTCTGCTGCACTTTCCGTAGGCTCACGCCCCCCAGGGGTTACCTGGCACTCTGCCCTATGGAGCCCGGACTTTCCTCCCCTCCGCACCCAATATCACCTAGGGAGATACAGAGAAAACGCAGCGGCGACCGTCCAGCCAGCTCTCGCGGCAAGAATATCACGAATCAAACCCTAGGAAACAGGCTGTTTCAGCCTTTACTGCAAGTTCAAGCCGCCTAATCACTTTCGAAATTTATGATCGAGTCGATATTTAAGATTTTATTTCTTCGCTAGGCTGCAAAGATGGCAAACACCATCGGATATCATGATGCTGAGAATCGTCGTAATGAACCCCAAAGGGGGGTGCGGTAAGACCACACTGTCTACCAACTTGGCCAGCTACTTCAGCACACAAGGCGCTATTACCACCCTAATGGACCTGGATGCTCAAGGATCCAGCATTTTCTGGGCCCACAAGCGCCCAGAACTAGCGAACCATATACAACTTGTGGATGCCCATAACAGCCCACACAACGTGACTCGAAGCTGGGCTATCCAGCCCCCGCGCAACACTCAGGTCTTAGTACTGGACACCCCGGCACGACCAGACTTGGCTAATCTCAGCCCGCTCCTGAGAGAAGCCAGCGCCATTCTAATTCCAGCACTGACCAATGAGTTTGACCTGCATGCTATCGTCAATACCGCCCAACAATTACAGCGCTCACTACCATCACAAAAAAATATTGGGCTGGTTTTTAACCGCATCAACAAAGGCCTCCCGTACAAAAAACAAACCACCATGCTATCCAAAGAGATGGCACTACCCGTAATCGGTTCATTAAGGGATTCCTGCAACTATATTCGAGCCGCAGCTAAAGGGTTGGGGATTTGTGAGATGAGGGGCTCTCACTACCAAACAGACAAATTAGATCTCATCCGTATCGCTCAGTGGTGTGAAGCTCAAAATGAAAAGAGGGACAAACGAAAGAGTCAAAAAGAAGGGACGCAACTATTGCGCCATATAGACCCGGATTCTATCATCCTGGCCAGCACGGCCTAATCACAATAAAACCCCGTTAAATCTATTACCAAATGGCCCGACCGCTAGGAGCCACCCTTTAGAACGAGCGCTCGCTGATAAAGTGAATTTTTTTGCCCGCCTACCACCTTGGCCGCCAATGCTACTGCCTGCTTCAATGGCAACTCATCTAGCAGCAGTCTCAACACCCGATCCTGCTCATCATTATCGGGATTAATTGCCTCCTCATCTGCGCCATGTAATATCAGCACAATCTCTCCTTTCTGCTGATTAGGGTCAGCCAGCACCAACTGATGGACATCAGCTAAAGAACCCGACAGAAATGTCTCATAGGTTTTTGTCAATTCACGAGCCATAACCACTTCTCGCTCCAGGCCAAAAACCCCGATCATGTCCTCTAGGGCCTCGACAATCCGGTGGGGAGACTCATAAAAAATAAGCGTATGAGGCGCTTTGGCCAAACTCTCAAATTTTTTGATACGTGCCGAGGATTTATGCGGAGGAAAGCCCTCAAAGGAAAAGCGGTCACTGGGCAGGCCCGAGGCGCTAAGTGCCGCGATAACGGCACAGGGCCCGGGGATGGGAATAACCCTAAAACCCGACTGCCTTACCTCCCTGACCAACTTATAACCCGGATCAGAAATCAGCGGCGTCCCCGCATCCGATATCAGTGCTATTTTCTGCCCAGCCAGAAGCGCATCCTTGATACGCTGCATTTGCCTATCGTCACCATGATCATGGTAAGCCATCATCGGTGTCTCTATACCTAAATGCTGTAGCAAACGACCACTGTGACGTGTATCTTCAGCGGCAATGAGATCAACTGCATGGAGAACATCCACGGCACGAGGTACCATATCACCCAGATTGCCTATAGGCGTGGCCACAACATACAACTCACCAGCCATAAGAAATGACACCTATGCTTAAAATTCGGATCACAATAACAGCCCTGTGTTTGATGGCTTTTTTGATGAATGGGTGTGTAGAACAACCACGAACAGAGAATACCAGTTTACCTCCGGCTCAGACACTCACAGAACAGGCAGAAAATGCCTTATCCAAAGCCGCTGGCAGCATAGCACCTCAACAACAACTGCACCAACTGGCAGCAGCAGAGCTGTTTATCAAGGCCGGAAAAAATGAGCGCGCCCTCGCGGTACTAGGAAAAATATCTCCCACCCCCTTACCGCTTGAACCGTTCGTTCAATACACTCTGATCTATTCTGAGCAAGCCCTCTCCAACGACTACTTTTTTTTAGCCCGAGAACTACTCTCTAACCAACGAATAGAACAAAATTGGGAAAAACTACCATTCCCGCAACAACAACAATGGCTTCAACTGCGAGGAAGAATATACTCGCTACTCGGCGAAGATAAAAAAAGCATTCAAGCCTATATCGCCCTTTCAGAGCTTTCAGAAGCGTTGGAGGACAAACAAAAAGCACACGACCAGCTATGGGTGGTGCTCAGCCATATACCCTATGTCCAGCTGAAAACCGCTGCATCTTCCGAAGAAGATACAACCCTTCGAGGCTGGCTCTCTCTCGCAAATATTACCCGTAAGAATCAGGGCGATCTTCGCCAACAGCTTCGAGACATCAGCGAATGGCAAATGCTATGGCCAGATCACCCCGCAGCCTTAACACCTCCAACCAGCCTAGTGTCTGTGAGGCAGACAATCAGTAACCTACCTCAGCATGTCGCCGTTTTATTGCCCCTTCAAGGCTCGTTGGCTCAAGCGGGCAAAACCATACGAAATGGCTTTCTGTCCGCTTGGTACGATGTCCGAGACCGCTATGGAGAAACACCGTTAGTTCGCTTCTATGATACAAGCACAGAAGATGATATTAACCGCCTCTATCAGCAAGCTATCACTGATGGGGCCCAGATTGTCGTAGGCCCAGTCGAAAAAGAGAAGGTACAACAGCTATTAAATATACCGGAGTTGCCGGTCCCCACGATTGCCCTTAACTACATCGAACAAACATCAGCACCTCTTCCAAAAAACTTATTCCAGTTTGGGCTCTCCGCGACAGATGAGGCGAAACAGATTGCCGACCGAGCTTGGATAGAAGGCCAGCGAACGGCTGTCACCATTACACCTAAAAGCGGCTGGGGAGATCGAACGCTCTCTGCTTTCCGTGACCGCTGGCACGAAAAGGGTGGCACCCTGATCGAAACCCCGCCTTACCTCATGACACAGAGTGACTTTGCCCCCCTGTTAAAACCAGTACTCCATATTGACCAGAGCAACGCGCGCAAAAAACGCCTGGAACAATTACTCGGCAAATCCCTCACCCACACAGCTCGCCGCCGCCAGGATATAGATATGGTTTTTATCGCGGCCTACCCCAACCATGCTCGTCAAATAAAGCCTACGCTTGATTTTCTGTTTGCCAGCGATTTACAAATTTATGGAACATCCCATCTTTACACTGGCATCCCTGATCCTGGGCGCGATAGAGACCTGGAAGGCATTCGCTTTAGTGCCATGCCATGGACTCTTCCCGGGACAACGAGCGAGAAACTCAAGCCAGCGACAGACCTGCCCGCCCTATACCGCCACATATTTGCTCTGGGCATTGACGCGTACCAGCTGCACCAATGGCTTGGACACATGGTACGAGAACCAAGCACCCAATTATCTGGTAGTACGGGCAGGTTACAACTGAATACTCAGGGTGAGATTCAACGCGAACAACCATGGGCAGAATTTCGTGGCGGTAAAGTCCGCTCGGCCCAACAACTTTCTGCAGATTGATAAGCTACAACTCGGTATATTGAAAATTATGAGCAAAAGGATATTGCTATGTTATTCAGAAAAAAGAGCGGCCCCAAAAACCGTCTCGGGGCATGTGCAGAAAAATGGGCTCAGCAATATCTCGAATCGCAAGGGCTGTCTTTTATAGACTGTAACTATAAAGCACCACGGGGTGAGATAGACCTGATTATGCAAGAGGGTCGGATCCTAGTCTTTATTGAAGTGCGCCTTAGAAGCACAAATAAATATGGCACGGCCGCCGACAGCATTAATTACAGAAAACAACAACGTATCATTCACACTGCCCAATACTTCCTGCAAGCCGAGAAAAAATGGACCAAAGCGATATGCCGATTTGACACCATCTGCCTTGATAAAGACCCCGACAACGATCAAAAGTATCAGGTAGAATGGCTACGCAATGCCTTTAGCGTATAAAGGAAATCTGATAGAGAGACGTTTTTAAAAGCCATGGAATCGAGTGTTATTGAGCAGTTTCACCAAAGCATTGAGGCAAAGATGGCCTGTGGTGAAGCCTTGGCACCATTGATCGTAAATGCAAGCACTAGAGTTGTTCAGCAATTACTACAGGATAAAAAAATTCTTTGCTGTGGCAACGGCCTTTCCGCATCACTGTCCAATATGCTGACTCAGTCACTGATGCTTCAATACAAGCTCGAACGTCCGGGCTTCCCCGCAATTAGCCTTAACAGCAATTCAGCAACGATCACCGCCATTGGCCACCACCACAGTGTCAGTGAGGTTTTTAGCAAGCAGGTTCGAACACTAGGCCAACCGGGGGATCTACTTGTTCTGTTTAGCAATGGCACAAACCCAAGCAATTTGGTTCAAGCCATCCACACCGCACATGACAAGTCTATGTCTGTCATTGGGTTTACTGGTACAGGTGACACCGATCTTTCTGCACTCCTCAGTGACCAGGATATAGAAGTACAAGTCGACCATGACGACAAACACCGTATTAGCGAGATACAAATGTTGAGCCTGTTTTGCCTGTGCGAGCTCATCGACCATCAACTATTTGGAGGAACCCCCTAATGTTGCAACAACTAACAGCCCTGCTGCTACTCTGTTGCCTTACTCTAGCTGGCTGTACCAGCATCATTCATGCAACCACCGATGAACCCATCCAGCCAGATCCTACAAATACATCTATTGGCACCGACATTGACGACTGGCAGCTTGAAACGCTGATCGGCGTAAATATTAAAAAAGCTCATTCCGAGCTAGAACATGCCCATATCAACGTTAATGCCTATAACGGTGTGATTCTTCTCACCGGAGAAGTGCCAACCAACACCGCAAGAACCTTAGCTGGCGATGCCGCCAGAAATTTCCGCGGTGTTCGTCAAGTACACAACGAAATACAGGTACGCGGGGCCTCTTCGTTAATATCGCGAAGTAATGACACCTGGTTATCAACCAAGGTAAAAACAAAACTCATTGCAGACAATGGGATCAAATCATCAACCATCAAGGTGGTGACAGAAAGCAGCATTATCTACCTTATGGGGCTAGTAACACACAAGACTGCCGACAAGGCAGCACAAATTGCCAGTAATACTCGTGGCGCTATGCGTGTCGTTAAAGTATTTGAATACATTGATTAAAAATTAATCGAAAAAAAACCGGCTCACAATAGAGCCGGTTTTTTTAGTCGACAACTTAGTCACTACATCAATTCTAGTGCAACCGCCGTAGCCTCTCCACCGCCAATACAAATACCAGCAATACCCTTACTCTTGTTGTAAGTCTGCATTGCGGACAGCAGTGTCACGATAATCCGAGCACCTGATGCACCAATCGGATGCCCCAAGGCACAAGCACCACCATGAACGTTAACCTTTTCATGAGGAAGGTCGAGTTCTTTCATGGCCGCCATCGTTACAACAGCAAAAGCTTCGTTGATCTCAAACAGATCTACATCATCTTTTGACCAGTTGATCTTGGCCAATAACTTTTGGATTGCACCGACAGGCGCAGTGGTAAACCACTCAGGTTCGTGTGAATTGGTCGCGTGAGCACAGATTTTAGCTAAAGGCTTAAGCCCCATTTCCTCAGCGACAGACAACCGAGTTAAAACCAAGGCCGCAGCACCGTCACTGATGGAGCTAGAGTTAGCGGCTGTAACAGAGCCATCTTTTTTAAAGGCAGGTCTCATTTGTGGGATTTTTTCAGGGTTGCCTTTTCCGGGCTGTTCGTCTGTATCACACAGAACATCGCCACGACGACTTTTCACAGTAAATGGGGTGATTTCGTTCTCGAACTTACCTTCTGCAATGGCTTTTTTTGCCCGCTCCAGAGATGTCATTGCAAAATCATCTTGCTCTTCGCGAGTAAAGCCATATTTATCAACACATTGCTCGGCAAATAAACCCATAGCACCTGTGGTATAGGCGTCTTCCAACCCATCCATCGTCATATGATCAAAAATTTTCGCGTCGCCAAACCGGTATCCACCACGACCCTGAAGCATCAAATAGGGCGCATTAGTCATGCTTTCCATACCACCAGCAACGGCGACATCAACGTGACCCAACGACAGGCTATCCCATGCGTTCATTGCCGCTTTCATACCAGAGCCACAAACTTTATTTAACGTGGTTGCACCAACACTGGTTGGCAAACCAGCGCCAAGTGCAGCCTGTCGAGCTGGAGCCTGCCGTAGGCCCGCAGTTAAGCAACAGCCCATATCGACAGAACCGATTTTTTCTGGAGACACACCCGAACGCTCTATGGCGGCTTTAATCGCAGTAGCGCCCAACTCTGTTGTTGGTACGCCATTAAATTGACCCTGCATACTGCCAATAGGTGTTCTCGCCATGCCGACAATAACAATTGGATCTGACATTAATCTATCCTCTATTTAACCACTCTCAACGAGGGTTTCTTGCTGGTTTCACTAGAACCACCACCTTTAGGGGCGGAGTCTGAAGGGGTTACCGGCTTAACCGGAGCTGGCCCCAAGGGTTCTGGACCGCTGGAATCCTCTGACTCAAAAATCATTCCCTCGCCATTTTCGCGAGCGTAAATGCCCATAATAGACTTGACGGGCAACCTAATTTCACAAGGAACTCCACCAAAACGGGTACTAAAAGAAATTTCTGAATTGTTCATAATCAACCCGGTTACAGCTCGTGGCACCAGGTTTAATACAATTTGACCATCGCTTACATAATCTTGAGGAACCTCCACACCAGGGTAGAAGGCATCCACCACCATGTACGGCGTGCACTCATTATCGACAATCCAGTCATAAAAAGCACGAATCAGGTAAGGTCTATTAGATGTCATTTTCATGTGAGCAAAATCAGGCCCTTAATTTCTCGAAAGGCATTCTACAAAAAAAAGGGACCTTATAGTCCCTTTTTATCGCAAATTTATTGATCGAGAGCTACCTTACATGTCTTTTTCCAATTCAGACAGGCTTTCTTGAAATGACTCTCTCTCAAAGAGGCGCTTCATGTAATCGTGCAAGGGCTTAGTCTGGCGATTATTAGGCAACTCTATGCCCAATGTCTCAAGCCGCCATAGAATAGGCCCAAGACAGCAGTCAACCAACGTAAACTCTTCATTCATAAAATAGGGCAGATCAGTAAAAATTGGTGCAATACTGACAAGGCTATCACGTAAATCCTTGCGCGCCGCTTCAGCCCCTTTGCTGTCTGGGCTGGCAATAATTTTATCTACCTGCACACAACAATCTCGCTCAATTCGATGCATGAACTGTCGGCTTAACGCTCTTGCAACCGGGTAGACGGGCAACAATGGTGGGTGAGGAAATCTTTCATCCAGATATTCCATCATCACCTTGGTTTCGTACAATGCTAAATCTCGATCGACCAGTGTAGGCAATGATGCATATGGGTTCAGTTCTAAAACCTCTTCTGGTATCACCTTTCCATCGATATCTTCGATATCAACAGTGACCCCTTTTTCCGCCAAGACAATACGGACCCGGTGGCTATAGTGGCAACTCGGATCTGAATAAAATGTCATGGAAGATCGTTTCGCAACAATCCCCATATTGGAACCTCGATATTAATTTATAGAACGGGATGGGTGGCTGAATCACAGCCACCCTCATAGAACCTAGTGAATATCTTTCCAGTATTCTCTGTTTAGCAACCATACCCAGAAAAACAAGAATGCAAGAAACAGCAATGCGTAAGTACCAATTCGCTTGCGGTCTTCAGCCATCGGCTCAGCAACATAGGTTAGGAAGTTAACCAGATCAAAGACTGCTTCATCGAACTGCTCTGGAGACAAGCTACCCTCTTGAACCAGGCTATAACGGCCACAGTGATCTTCAAGAATTTCTTCCCGGGTTAGAGGGTCTCGCTTGATACCGCCATTATGCGCAACAACAGGACCGGGGGCGCATTTCTGCAAACCTTGAAGGTCGAGTAGCGCGTGAGGCATACCAACGTCCTTGAATACTTTGTTATTTACACCAAATGGACGAGAAGGGTCAGCATAAAAGTTCCTGAGGTAGGTATACAACCACTCAGGAGAACGCGCTCTGGCCACCAGTGTCAAGTCGGGTGGCGGGGCGCCAAACCATTTCTTGGCTTTGTCGGCGGGCATGGATATTTTCATCAAACTGCCAATTTTTTGATCGGCAAATACGAGGTTATCCATGACCAGACCGGCAGGCATTTTCAAGTCGGTCGCAACGCGCTCCCAACGAGAATACTGAGCAGAGTGACAGCCCATGCAGTAGTTCATAAACAGCTTCGCACCGTTCTGCAGAGATGCTTTATCACCCAAGTCTGCTTCAAACTCGTCACAGTGCATGGTTCCGCAGTCAAAGTTAGACTCCGAACCTACAGCCTTTAACGGCGCCCAAGCCAAGAACAATACGAACAGGAAGGCCAATAGCGCTTTCCAGAATCCCATCCCGCCATCCATGGTGACTCTAGTTGGCTCCTGCTTGCAGGATTCCCACTTGGTCCAAATTGGCATCGCCAAGAAGAACAAGAAGTATAAAACAGCACAGATTTGCGCCAACAACGTACGCTCAGGAGTTGGAGACTTAACACCAAGCACACCAAGAATGATGAAAGAAGCTGCAAATACCAATACAGCAATCTTGCTGAAGTTACCTTTGTAACGGATCGATTTCACTGGACTACGATCTAGCCAAGGCAACACAAACATGATTGCAATTGCCGCAGCCATAACCAGGAAGCCCGCGAACTTGTCAGGCACTGCCCTCAACATGGAATAGAAAGGCGTGAAGTACCACACTGGCGCAATATGCGCTGGAGTCTTCAGCGGGTTAGCGATTTCAAAATTCGCATGTTCAAGGAAATAACCACCCATTTCCGGAACAAAGAACATAATGAAACAGAACACAAACAGGAACACCACAATCGGCACAATGTCGTGAACGGTGTAGAAGGGGTGAAAAGGAATGCCATCTCTGGGAATGCCGTTTTCATCCTTATTCTTCTTAATTTCAACACCATCGGGGTTGTTTGATCCCACTTCGTGTAGCGCCAGAATGTGCAGGACGACCAACGCCAACAATACGATAGGCACAGCCACCACATGCAGTGACATAAAGCGATTCAGCGTAATACCAGAGATCAGGTAATCACCGCGCACCCACTGAACAATATCGTCACCAACGACTGGAATAGCACCAAACAGGGAAATGATCACCTGCGCACCCCAGAAGGACATTTGCCCCCAAGGCAGCACATAACCAAGAAATGCTTCAGCCATCAGCGCGACATAAATTGTCATACCGAAGATCCACACCAGCTCGCGTGGTGGCTTATACGAACCGTAGATCAAACCACGGAACATATGAAGGTAGACGACAATGAAGAAGGCCGAAGCACCTGTAGAGTGCATATATCGAATAATCCAGCCGTAATCCACATCGCGCATGATGTATTCAACGGAGGCAAAAGCTGTCTCAGATGAACCCTGAAAGCTCATCAACAACCAAACACCGGATATAAGCTGTATAACCAATACAATCATCGACAATACGCCGAAGAAGTACCAGAAGTTGAAATTCTTAGGGGCGTAGTACTCAGCCATGTGAGTATTCCATGCCCTCATAATGGGTAGACGAGCATCTACCCAATCACGAAATGATACCAATGCTTTCATTAGCCGACCTCCTGATCTACACCAATGACAATCACACTATCGCTCTCGTAAGAGTACGGTGGAACATCAAGATTAGTTGGTGCTGGAACACCAGTGAACACACGACCAGCAAGATCGAACTTAGAGCCGTGACAAGGGCAGAAGAAACCACCCATCCACTCTACTTCACTGGTGCTTA
The DNA here is from genome assembly GCA_002367235.1 of Cellvibrionales bacterium UBA3090. Classification (GTDB taxonomy): domain Bacteria; phylum Pseudomonadota; class Gammaproteobacteria; order Pseudomonadales; family Porticoccaceae; genus Porticoccus. The sequence continues at coordinate 20,989 of DFBC01000078.1, read as the reverse complement.
AATCTTCAGCTCCGACCTCTGGGCGATACATCGGAGCGCAACCCAAGTGAGTGCATAAGCCCACGATCACCAAGTATTCTTCCTTCCCAGCCATTGACCGGTGAACACCACTCACATAAGCCGGCTGTTTTGCCTGAGCTGAGGAGGGATCTCTCAAAATGTCACCCGACATATTTTCCAGATTTTTAAGAGTTTCAGGCGTACGACGAACCACATAGACAGGTTTACCACGCCACTCAAATGTCACCATTTGACCCGGTTCTATTTTAGAAATATTGGCTTTGACCGGAGCGCCTGCAGCTTTCGCTTTAGCGCTTGGATTCCAAGAACCCACAAAAGGAACGGCTGCTCCGACTACTCCAGCAGCGCCCACCACACAGGTGGCCCCTGTCAGGAAGCGGCGACGCCCCTGATTAACACCGTCATTACTCATGACGTTCTCCCGTTAACAGCAAAGGTTGGCAAATTTTTTTATGTGTACAAAATGGCGTGCAATAGTAATGAAAACACGCACTTTTTACAAGGCAATGCCCCACTCCAATTGGACTAGCACTTATTTTAGAGCTAAAAAAACCCGGTCAAAAAGAACCGGGTTTTTTTGATAAGGACAACAATTAACGCTTGGAGAATTGTGGACGCTTACGCGCCTTGTGCAAGCCGACCTTCTTACGCTCAACCTCTCGGGCATCACGCGTTAAGAATCCAGCCTTTCTTAGATCACCGCGCAGGTTTTCATCATACTGCAACAGCGCTCTGGCAATACCGTGGCGAATCGCACCAGCCTGCCCAAAACTACCACCGCCGGCAACAGTGATTTTAAGATCAAATTTTTCTACGCTATCAACCAGCTCAAGCGGTTGACGAACAATCATACGAGCTACTTCACGCCCGAAATATTGATCTAAAGTTCGGTTATTAACCGTAACATTACCGCTACCATTTGCCAGAAAAACCCTAGCTGATGAGGTTTTGCGACGACCAGTGCCGTAGTATTGAGTGTCTGCCATAATTAACTATCCGTCAGATATTCAGTTCTTGCGGCTGCTGAGCTGTATGTGGATGCTCGGCGCCTGCATAAACTTTAAGTTTCTTGAACATAGCATTACCCAGAGGGCCTTTAGGCAACATGCCTTTTACAGCACTCTGTATGGTACGTTCAGGAGCTTTATCAATCAGCTTTTCAAAACTGATGGACTTTAAACCACCGGGATAACCCGTGTGATGGTGATAAATTTTGTCTTTTGCCTTGTTACCAGTAACGCGGACTTTCTCGGCGTTGATAATTACGATGTAATCACCAGTATCGACGTGAGGAGTGAACTCTGGCTTATGCTTGCCGCGCAGGCGTGAAGCAACATCGGCCGCTAAACGACCCAGCGTCTTATCTTCTGCATCAACAACAAACCAATCGCGCTGGACGGTCTCTGGCTTCGCACTATATGTTTTCATCTTTTCCTGCCTGAAATTTTTGGGGCTTCCCTAATGGGGCTTACCAAAAGGAGGGCGCATTTTACAGATGGGACATATGCTTTACAAGGGCCTTTTCACCCAAAAAGAATAACTTTCCTTAGAACCAGCCATTGCGACACACCGCCAAAGCCCACCCCAATAGCTGACCGATACGATATCGCAGAACAAGTTCAGTCCAACTCTGGCCGTCAACTCAGGGGCGATGCGGCCTTTCTAGGTACTCGTGGGACTGCATTTCCAACAAACGGCTTTCGGTACGCTGAAATTCAAAGCCTAGCCGACCGCCCGTATAAAGAGAATGAATATCCGCCTCGGCAGACAACACCAACTTTACATTTCGATCATAGAATTCATCGACCATATTGATAAAACGCCGGGCATTATCATCATTTTTTAGCCCCATCTGCCTGACCCCACTTACCAGCACCGCGTGAAACTCACGCGCCAACTCAATATAATCGTATTGACTACGGGGGATGCTACAGATCACATCAAAGTCAAACCAAACAACATCCTCAGCTACATACCGACATAAAATTCCACGACCTTCAGCCTCAATATCGACACACTCTCTGACTTCGCCAAGCGCCGGAGCCAATCCATTAAAAGCCGACAACAATGCGTTTTCGGCAGCTTCATCTAATGGCTGATGAAAGAGCTCTGCACGCTCAAGAGCGCGAAGCCTATAATCCACCCCACCGTCGACATTAACGACCTCAGTGTGCTTATTCAGTAGCGCAATCGTTGGCAGAAAACGCTTCCGCTGAAGCCCGTTCGCATACAAAAGATTAGGAACAATATTGGAGGTCGCCACCAGCGTCACCCGACGGGCGAACAGCAACTCCAGCAACGTGCCCAACAACATTGCATCAGTAATATCTGACACAAAGAACTCATCAAAACATATCACCCTGGCTTCCATGGCTATTCGATCAGCCACCTTTTCCAGAGGATTCTTCTCCCCCTTCAACCCCTTTAACTCTTGGTGCACCCGACGCATAAAACGATGAAAGTGAGCTCGCATTTTCTGCTCAAAGGGGAGACTTTCATAAAAGTTATCCATCAGATAGGTCTTACCACGACCCACGCCACCCCAGAAGTACAACCCTTTCACCGGGGCGACAGGCTCCGGCCTGACAAACTTGCGCCTGATCTTCGCCAGCACCCCAACCTGCTCACCTCCAGCATCTCTAATCAGCTCATCATAGAGAGACTGCAGGTGGCCGACCGCCAACTCCTGAGAGGCATCGTAATTAAACCCCTCACGAGCAAGATCTTGACGATACCTTTCGGAAGGAGACAGTGGTATAGATAAAGCAGCTTGTGACATAGCTCGCTAGACAACTAAACATTGATAAACAAATTGGGCGTGAACTGTAGCGAGGCACTCACTGATTAGCAACCCGGGAAAAGTTAAATCACCCAACACACGCAAAATACCCACTAAAAATTGTTGCCTCCAGCCCCCGCATCTTTCAGACTACAGATATCACTTTTTTAACCCAATACCTTGGAGGCAATGGCTTGACCACCTCAACCCTACTAATCGTCCTAGCGGCTCTAGCAATCGGCCTGATCATTGGCTTTGTCTTGGCTCGAACACTTCATCCTCAAGCACGCGAACGAAAGGATCTAGAGAGCAAACTGCAAGAATCCCAAGAACAAATAAAAAACTATCAACAAGAGGTTACTGAACATTTTATTAAAACCTCCGAACTGATAAACAACCTTTCTCACAGCTATCGAGATGTTCACGAACACCTCGCCACCAGCGCCATGCACCTCACAAATCCGGAAATCAGCCGCAAGTTGATTGATGC
>DFBC01000078.1:11020-17657 GCA_002367235.1 Cellvibrionales bacterium UBA3090 | reverse complement strand
GATTATGCACCCAAAGTTCCCGGCGGGGTCTTAAGTGAAGAGTATGGACTGAAAGAGGACACCCAAACACTTAATCCTCCCCACCTGAAAGCTGATGTGGACCCAGGCACTAAAAACGATGACGAGGAAGACCCAACGCTTAAAATAAGTTAAAAACCGCTCATCATTGTTAACTTACTAACGCTTTATAACTGCAGATACGCACACCCTCAACCCACTACACATTTGTGCCATAATAACTGCCAGTTGGACGAAAGGAGCTGGCAGTGGCCACTTTTTACCAGACATTACGCTACATAAGCTGGCCAGCTATTGCCGGATTACTAGCCGCAGCCGTCATATTGCTGCTTTTCCCTGAAGCACTTAACCATAAAAGCGTCATGGAAACCGCAGACCTATCACCAGAAGCGCACACTGAGTGGTCTGGCCCCGCATCATATGCCGCCGCAGTACGCAGAGCATCCCCGGCAGTTGTCAACATCTACACCCAGAAAAAGCTCGTACAATCACGCCACCCCCTTCTGGACGACCCCTTTTTTCAGCGCTTTTTCAATAGCAGCAACCTTCCGCAACAACAAAGGATGCAATCCTCACTAGGATCCGGCGTAATTATCACGACAGATGGTTACGTCCTCACCAACAACCATGTAGTTGAAGGGGCAGACCAAATTGTGATCCAGCTACAGGATGGCAGAGAAGCCATGGTTCAAGTGGTCGGCAGAGACCCAGAAACAGACTTAGCCGTTCTAAAAGCAGACCTAGATCAACTTACCCCCATTAGCATCGGCGACCCCAATCAGGTCAGCGTAGGTGATGTAGTTCTTGCCATCGGCAATCCATTTGGCGTGGGGCAATCGGTATCACAGGGGATCGTCAGCGCAACGGGGCGAAATGGCTTGGGACTCAATACGTTTGAAAACTTTATTCAGACAGACGCCGCCATCAATCCCGGCAACTCAGGTGGTGCACTGGTTGACGCCTACGGCAATCTACTTGGCATCAACTCCGCCATCCTGGATCGAACAGGCTCGTCGGTCGGCATCGGCTTCGCCATCCCGGGCAACACAGCCATCAAAGTATTAGAAGATATCATTAAGCATGGACGAGTCATTCGAGGCTGGCTGGGTGTAGAAGCCCGACCCCTAACAAGGCAAGCCGCAGCACTACTCGATCTCGACCCACCCTCCGGCCTGGTCATCACTAGCATCTATCGTGGCAGCCCCGCCCACTTAGCAGGCCTACAATCAGGCGATATTATTACTCGCATTAATGACTACTGGGTGATTGATACCGAACGGAGTATGAATATGATTGCCGACCTGTCACCGGGAGACTCGGTGAAACTTGATATATTACGGGGCGGAGAAAGCAGCACCATGATGGCCGTTGCCGGCACTCGCCCAACGGTTGAATAAGTCAGAAACAACTAGCCCCGAGATACCTCTCATTTCTGATCGAGCAATGAAGCCAATACATCCAACAATCGCGCATTTTGGTCGGGACAGCCAATAGTAATACGCAAATATTGATCAATCCTACTCTGCTTAAAGTGACGAACGATAACGCCCTGCTCACGAAGACCCGCGGACAATTCTGCCGCATCAAAATCCGGATGAGAAACAAACACAAAATTTGCCGCCGATGGCAACACATAAAACCCCAGGCTTCGCAAACCCTCCCCCAACTGCTCTCGACTATCGATTACTGTCTGACGGGTCTGTTGAAAATACTCGTCATCGCCAATTGCAGCGACACCACCGACGATCGCAAGCTTATCGAGCGGATAGGAGTTAAAGCTATTTTTAACCCGTTCCAACGCCTCAATCAACGACGGACTACCAATGGCAAAACCGACTCTCAACCCAGCAAGAGATCGAGATTTGGATAGCGTCTGCGTGACCAATAAATTGGGAAAGCGATCCACCAACGCAACAGCGCTGTCACCACCAAAATCAATGTAGGCCTCATCAACCACCACAACTGATTGCTGATTACACAGCAACAATGACTCTATCTCCGCCAACGACAGAAGCCTGCCAGTCGGTGCATTGGGGTTTGGGAAAATAATTCCCCCATTAGGCCTTTTATAATCAAGAACCTGTATGGCCAAATCTTCGGTCAGTGGTACAAGCTCATAAGCGACAGAGTAAAGACCACAGTACACGGGATAAAAGCTATAGGTAATATCCGGGAACAGAATTGGTTGCTCATGCTTCATCAATGCCTGAAAAATATGCGCCAACACTTCATCGGAACCATTACCCACAAACACCCAATCACGACCCACATCGTAGTAATCCGATATAGCTTGTTTTAAATCGTCTGCATTAGGGTCGGGATAGAGACGCAAGCCATCACCCAACTCAGCCGAGATAGCATCAAGCACTTTGGGGGATGGCCCGTAGGGATTTTCGTTGGTGTTGAGTTTAACCAGATCCGGCAACTGGGGCTGCTCCCCCGGAACATAGGGATCGAGTTCGCTAACAATATCACTCCAGAACTTATTACCGGACATAATATAAATACTACCAGTTAGTCTTTGATTCGGTATTCGGCCGAACGGGCGTGCGCGGTTAACGTTTCACCGCGAGCTAAAACAGACGCTGTCCTACCCAGAGTTGATGCCCCGTCAGCGGAACACATAATCAACGATGTGCGCTTCTGAAAATCATAGACGCCGAGCGGCGAAGAAAACCGCGCCGTAGCAGAAGTCGGCAGCACATGATTAGGCCCGGCACAGTAATCTCCCAGCGCCTCCGCGGTATAACGCCCCATAAAAATGGCCCCAGCATGGCGAATTTGAGGCAGTAGCGCTTCTGGATCTGCCACAGACAACTCCAAGTGCTCCGGCGCAGCCCTATTGATTACACTTACCGCCTCAGTCATATCCGACACACCAATGAGAGCACTTCTATTTTCCAGAGCAGCCCTAATAATGTCAGCCCGCTCCATGGAGGGAAGCAACCGCTCCATACTGGCTTTCACCCGCGCCAGAAACTCAATATCCGGGCTGATCAAAATTGACTGGGCATCCTCATCATGCTCTGCCTGGGAAAACAGATCCATAGCAATCCAGTCAGGATCCGTTTCCCCGTCACAAACCACCAAAATCTCAGATGGCCCCGCCACCATATCCAGCCCAACAGTACCAAATACCGCTTTTTTTGCAGTAGCTACGTAGATATTACCGGGGCCGACAATCTTATCTACACGGGGAACCGTTTCCGTCCCGTAGGCCAGCGCCCCTATTGCCTGAGCACCTCCCACAGTAAAAACCTGACTAACCTCCGCAATTGCTGCCGCTGCCAAAACCAATGGATTCAAATCGCCTCCCGGCGCGGGAACGACCATCACGATCTCACTAACACCGGCCACCTTTGCCGGTATCGCATTCATCAAAACAGACGACGGATAACTCGCCTTTCCACCCGGCACATAGATACCCACTCGATCCAGCGGTGTGATTTTTTGGCCAAGTAGCGTGCCATCGGCTTCCCGGTAATGCCATGAATCTTGCTTCTGATGCTGGTGGTACTGACGAATTCGATCGGCAGCCAACTCCAATGCTTGCCTCTCTTCGCTCCCGATACCCTCTAACGCCTCCTGAAGCGCCTGTTGAGACACCTGTAAATCGACGACAGAATCAACCTTGCGCCGATCAAACCGGTTGGTGTAATCCAATAACGCCTGATCACCTCTGAGGCGAACATCCTTTAGAACGTCGTCAACGACCTGCCCCACACTACCGACAGAAACATTATCCCAAGCCAACAACTGTTCCAGCTGAGCTTCAAAACCGGGATCCGAATAGGATAGCTGCTTTATTTCAATGGACGGATCAGACATAGCTTTCAACCTACCGCCTTACTCAGATCATCGACAATCTGCTGAATAGCCTGATGCTTCATCTTCATTGAAGCCTTATTCACGATAAGGCGCGAACTGACCTCAGCAATAACATCCCTCGCTTCAAGCCCATTAGCCTTGAGAGTATTACCGGTGTCCACAATATCCACGATCTCATCGGCCAGAGACATGATGGGCGCCAACTCCATCGCACCATAGAGCTTAATAATATCTACTTGGCGCCCCTGCTCAGCATAAAAAAGCCGGGCAATATTGACATATTTAGTGGCCACCCGGATTCGGCCTTCTTTCGGCGCCACACCGACAACTCCCGCAGTCATCAAGCGGCAGCCCGCAATACCCAAATCCAACGGCTCATAGAGCCCGTCCCCGCCGTGCTCGAGCAATGTATCCTTGCCCGCCACGCCGAGGTCTGCCGCACCAAACTGAACATAAGTCGGCACATCGGAGCCACGCAACACCAGCAATCGCACATCACTACGATTCGTATCAAACAACAACTTGCGACTTGCACTGATGTCCTCTGCGGGTTCAATTCCAGCAAGGGCCAACAGTGGCAGCGTCTCCTTTAAAATACGCCCTTTGGTCAGCGCGATGGTGATCTGCATAATTCTCTCAATATCCCAATCTGGCTAAAAACCCTATTAGCCCGATCATCTTAATATCTCAACCAGGAATCCGGCGAATATTGGCGCCCAGCTGCTGAAACTTCTCTTCTATACACTCGTAACCGCGATCAATGTGATAGATGCGATCAACGATGGTATCACCCTCGGCCACCAACCCTGCAATCACCAGACTGGCAGACGCGCGTAAATCTGAGGCCATGACTGGCGCAGCTTTTAACCGCTCCACTCCGGTAACAATCGCAGTATTACCCTCCAAGGTAATATTTGCCCCCATCCGATTCAACTCATGGGTTTGCACTAAGCGATTTTCAAAAATGGTTTCGGTAATAGCACCGACACCTTCTGCAACCGCATTCACTGTCGTTAATTGAGCCTGCATGTCTGTTGGAAAGGCCGGATAAGGCGCCGTTTTAAAATTCACAGCCCGTGGACGACGGCCCTCCATATCCAACAGAATCCAGTTTTCACCCACCTCAATCTTGGCACCAGCTTCCTCCAACTTCAGAAGCACTGCCTCAAGAATTTTTGGATCAGTATCTTTCAACTTGACCCGACCACGCGTAGCCGCTGCGGCCGCAAGGTAGGTACCCGTTTCTATTCGGTCGGGCATGATCCGATAACTACCACTGTGAAGTTTTTCCACCCCATCAATAACCAGAGTCGTCGACCCAATCCCTGACACCTTGCCGCCCAGCGCATTAAGACAATTGGCCAAGTCCACTATTTCAGGTTCTCTGGCCGCATTCTCAATGACTGTTCGCCCTTCAGCCAACGCGGCTGCCATCATCAGATTTTCCGTAGCGCCAACAGAAACCGTGTCCATTAAGATATGAGCACCCTTGAGTCGCCCCTGACTACGAGCATTAATATACCCGCCCTCAATCTCAATCTCAGCGCCCATCATTTTCAAACCATGCAAATGCAAGTCTACCGGGCGGCTCCCAATAGCACAGCCACCGGGAAAAGACACGCTGGCAACACCGAACCTGGCTAACATTGGACCCAACACCAAAATAGAGGCCCGCATGGTCTTAACTAAATCATAGGGAGCGACATGACTATGAAGCGTAGAGGCATCCACCTCTACCTGCATGTTTTCATTCAACACGACGGTCACCCCAAGACAGCCCAGCAACTCGAACATTGTGGTGATATCGTGCAAGTGAGGCACATTGGAAACCATCACCGGGCCATCCACCAGCAACGTAGCTGCTAAAATAGGCAAGGCAGAATTTTTTGCGCCGGAAATACGTATCTCTCCAGAGAGTGGCCCTCCTCCAGAAATCAGTAACTTATCCATTTGAGGACCTTCTATCTAGCAAGAGGTTTCTGCGAATCAGCACGAGGACATGCCGCCAAAAAATATGGAATGAAGCCTACTAAGGCGCTTCATCCGGCGTAAGAGTTTTCATATTGACAGCGTGGATAGTGCCCGCGGAAATTTCATCCTGAAGCACCGCGTATACTTTTTGTTGACGCTGAACAGGGCGCAATCCGGCAAAAACATCTCCAACCACCACAATATCAAAATGGCGACCATCTCCCTCTACGGATATGTCACAGCCCGCCAGCTCAGAAAGCAGAAGTTTTTTTACGTCATCAGGATGCATGTTTCAGTCTCAGGTTTGGGGGATTCAACTATTGGACGACCAATTTTCGATAATCTGGTCGATATTGCCGCCATATTTCTGGGCCCGCTGTTGAAACTGATTGCGGAAAGTTTTACCCAAATTAATACCGTTAATCACGACGTTTGTTACCTTCCACTTTCCTTCCCGGTTCATACCCATTGAATAGAACAGTGGAAAAACACCGTCATCGCCACGAATTTCTTGTGCAACAGTCACTTTGCGCAGACCGTCAAGATCTTCTGTTGGCGGCAAAACAACAATAGACTGCTCCCCATAGGCAACCAGGCCACGACCATATGTTTCAATCAACTCGCACCGGAAGGTGTCGGCAAAACGCGCTCGCTGGTCTGGCGTAGCCTGCTTTCCATAGGAACCCATAACCTTGTAGGCAATCCAATTGAAATCAATGACGTCGACCAACAGGTTGTCTAGCGCCAGGAAAAAGCCCTCAGGATTTTCATCAAAGCTGTCTCGATGAACAGCAATTGTCTCTATGAGTTGACTAGTCAC
>DFBC01000078.1:9796-10911 GCA_002367235.1 Cellvibrionales bacterium UBA3090 | reverse complement strand
AGATGATTTGACCACAACCCTCTCAGGGAGTGCCAAAAACAGCTGACTTCGAATGGCGGGCACTATACCATTGCGCACCAATTTACGAAACATTCTATGCAATCCTTTACTCAGGAATAGACACCACCATGGAGATGCTTTTACCCGCCTTACTCGGGGTTCTATTTGGACTCCTAGGTTTACTCTGGGGAGCAGACCGCTTTGTAGCAGGCAGTGCCGGCGCGGCTAAAAATTTTGGCATATCCCCATTAGTCATCGGTCTCACCATTGTTTCGATTGGCACCTCGGCACCAGAAATCATTGTTGCGATAAACGCAGCGCTCAAAGATGCCGGCGACATGGCTGTCGGCAACGCCATTGGGTCAAATCTAGCCAACATTGGCCTCGTTCTGGGAATCACCGCACTCATAGCGCCCATTCCGACACAAAGCCACCTGATCAAACAGGAAGGCCCTGTATTATTAGCCGTCACTCTTTTGGCCGGACTCCTGATTATCGACGGTTCACTCTCGCGCCCAGAAGGGTTAATACTGGCTCTAATTATTCCGCCACTACTGATAGCAACGGTCTACTATAAAAAACGCCATCCGAATCCAGAAACCATCGAAGAAGGAGAGGCCATTCCATCCATGGCCACCCCAACGGCGATACTCTGGTTCCTGGTTGGCCTGGGCGCTTTACTGATAAGCTCTGAGGCGCTGGTATGGGGAGCAAAAGAAATCGCCCTCTACTTCGGCGTCAGCCAGCTCATCATAGGACTGACGGTAGTCGCCGTGGGCACCAGCCTTCCAGAACTCGCCGCCTCAGTGATGAGCGCCATTCGCGGGCACCACGATATTGCCCTCGGCAATATTTTTGGTTCAAACCTGTTTAACTTACTGGCCGTCATGTCTGTTCCAGGCATCATTGCACCGCTGACACTGGCCCCAGAAGTGTTCTACCGAGACTACCTGGCCATGTCGACACTGACATTAGTGCTTGTGGGAGCCATTGGCTGGACGCTTTGGCAAGGAAAAAAGAATCACAAACAGGGCGCACTCTCAAAGAAAATTGGCCTTTGCCTGCTAGCCTTGTACACCCTGTACTACGTCTTACTAATTCCTGGCGTATGAACA
>DFBC01000078.1:0-9723 GCA_002367235.1 Cellvibrionales bacterium UBA3090 | reverse complement strand
GACTTTGTTCGAGCCTGTGAATTGATACTTCGCTGCACCGGGCGCGTAGTGGTCACCGGCATGGGAAAATCAGGCCACATCGGCCGCAAGATTGCAGCCACGCTGGCCAGCACAGGAACACCCTCTTTTTTTGTGCACCCAGGAGAAGCCAGTCACGGCGACATCGGCATGATTACCGATACCGATATCGTTTTGGCCCTATCCAACTCCGGAACAACTGCCGAGGTTATCACGCTACTGCCACTGATCAAGCGCATGGGGATTCCCCTGATCAGCATGACCGGCAATCCAGAATCGACACTGGCACAGGCATCGGAGTCACACCTAGATGTACAGGTCACCGGCGAAGCCTGCCCGCTAGGGCTGGCGCCCACGACGAGCACTACAGCAACACTTGTGATGGGAGATGCTCTAGCCATCGCCCTACTAGAAGCAAGGGGATTTACCGCTGAAGACTTTGCCTTCTCTCACCCAGGAGGAGCCTTGGGCCGAAAACTTCTACTCAAAGTAGAAGACATCATGCATAGCGGCAATGAACTCCCTCAGGTAAATACAACAGCCCCCCTCAGGAGCGCCCTACTTGAGATGACTAGCAAAGGTTTTGGTATGACCACGGTTGTCAACGATGCAGGAGAGCTTCAAGGGGTCTTTACCGATGGCGATCTACGCCGAGCAGTGGATAACAACATCGACATCAACACCACGCCCATGGGCGAGCTTATCAAATCGGGCTGCATGGCAGTACATAGAGACCTGCTAGCGGCAGAAGCGCTAAAAATTATTGAAGATCACAAAATTTCTGCGTTGGTTGTAGAGGACTCAGACCACCACCCCATAGGCGTTTTGCACATGCATGACATATTACGCTCAGGAGTTGTATAACCATGGTCATTGAAAATCAAAAACTGATAAGCCGCGCCAAAGGCATTCGCCTCCTACTTCTTGATGTAGACGGCGTTCTTACGGATGGACGCCTCTACTACGGTAACAATGGAGAGGAGCTCAAAGCCTTCAACATTCAAGACGGACTAGGAATAAAATTACTGCAACGCAATGACGTTAAAGTCGGGATCATTACAGGCCGCTCATCCGCGCTCTTAGCTCGGCGAGCCACTGAACTAGGCATTGACCTGGTAGTTCAAGGCAGAGAAGACAAATTAACAGCACTTCAGGAAATTTTAGAGACTCACGATTACCAAATGAACGAAATCTCCTTTCTAGGAGACGACCTTCCCGATCTAGCCGTTATTCGCCGCGTAGGTCTCGGCGTAGCAGTAGCCAATGCCAGCCCATTTGTTGCCGATCACGCGCTATGGCAAACCTCAGCAAGTGGCGGACATGGCGCCGTGCGTGAATTGGTGGAGCTGATATTAACAGCCCAGAATAAAATGGAATCCACCTTGGCGGACTACCTGTAAACCATGCGCAACATGCTACTAACAATTATGCTACTGATCTCCACGGGAATCTTCCTGTTGTTCTGGCTATCACCACCCGAAGTTTTCCTGGAAAAACCCGTTAGCACCAAGGAAGAATTACCCAAAGCAGACAGCTACATGCTCGATATTAAAAAACAGGACTACGGGAAAACCGGCGCCAAAATCCACAGCCTAGAAGCTAGCGAGGCTCGTCATTTCAGACGAGGAAACCGCCTAGAACTCGACCGCCCCAACCTAATTACATTTAACCTAAATACAACGCCTCAGCCTTGGCATATGAAGGCTGACAAAGGAACTATTCTCAAGGGTGGAAAAAAAGCGGTCTTTAAGGGCAATGTTTATGCCTGGCAAAACATCGGCAACAAAAATAAAAATGAACTTCGCACAGATAGACTCGTCGTATTTCCTGACAAACATACTGCAGAAACAGAGAGCCTGGTGACCATCACCACCCCCCGAGGAAAAACCACTGGGGTCGGGATGCAAGCAGATTTGAAAAACGAGCAATTCAAACTGCTCTCCAAAGTAAAGGGGGTGCATCGTGCACTATAAAGCAACATTGCTATTAATTTGCCTCGGATGGTGCTCGCTGAGCTCGGCACTCCCAAGCGACCGCCAACAACCCATTAAAATTGAGTCAGACCGAGCCATACAAGATGACAAAAAAGGAACCACGATCTACGAAGGGTCTGTTGTCATCAAACAAGGCACGATCAAAATTAACGCCGACAAAGTAACTGTTTTCAGCAACTCAGACAAAGTCGACAAAATTGTCTGCGTAGGCAAACCAGCCCATTACCAACAGCGGCCAAACCTTGAAAACGGAATGGTTTTTGCCAGCGGCAATACGATCGAATATTATCTCGCCAGCGACAAAATAGCTCTGTTAAAAAATGCCAGCCTAGAACAAAATGGCACGACGATCACTGGCGACAAAATTAATTACGACCTAAAAGCTGAAGTAGTAAAGGCCACAGCGGGAAGCAACAAAAGAGAGCGGATACAGATGGTCATCCCACCCAGCAAACAAAGGGATGACAGCTCGAGCACACAGAAGGATGACAATTAATGGCCGTACTAAAGACCTCACACCTAGTAAAAAGCTATAAAAAAAGGCCGGTTATCCGCGATGTATCCCTAACCGTTGAGAGCGGGGCCATTGTCGGCCTGCTCGGCCCGAATGGTGCTGGCAAAACCACCTGCTTTTATATGATTGTCGGACTGGTATCCCAGGATGGCGGATCAGTCCATATTAATGATGAAGACATTACCCACCTACCCATGCACGGCCGCGCTCGCAAAGGTATAGGGTACCTCCCTCAAGAGGCATCCGTATTCCGCAAAATGACCGTACAAAATAACATTATGGCCATCTTGGAAACCCGCAAAGATCTCACCCCAAATCAACGCAAAGAAAAACTGGAGCTACTGCTTCAGGAATTCCATATCACACAGATTCGGGACGCCTTTGGCATGAGCTTATCAGGCGGAGAGCGACGCCGAGTAGAGATTGCCCGCGCACTGGCAATGGAACCTGCATTTATTCTACTCGACGAACCTTTTGCCGGAGTTGACCCAATTTCAGTCAACGACATCAAGCAAATCATTCGCCATCTTCGCGACAAAGGTATCGGCGTTCTCATCACCGACCACAATGTTCGGGAAACATTGGACATCTGCGAACATGCCTACATCGTTGGCGAGGGAAAAGTTATTGCAGAGGGGCAGGCCAACGAGATCATCGCCAATCAACAGGTTCGCGACATCTACTTGGGCGAAGATTTTACCCTGTAAATTTCAACACGGCACAAAATTTGCTTGTCACGCCCACGGCCCACAGACTACACTTTCCATGTGAGCATTAAATTCTACCAAAATGGTCTTTCCGAAGTATGAAAGCCAGTCTGCAACTAAAAATTGGTCAACAACTGACCATGACGCCCCAACTGCAACAGGCTATCCGCCTATTACAGTTATCGTCACTAGATCTTCAGCAGGAAATACAACAAAACCTCTACGACAACCCACTACTTGAGCTTGCAGAAGAATCAGAAAACACCCCGGATAGCCAAGAAACGGCAACCCCAAAAGAGGCCGTAGAAACCGCAACCCAAGACCTCAATGGAGAGGACTGGGAAAACAAGATCCCCCAAGATTTACCCGTCGATGCCAACTGGGACGACATCTACCAACCCACCTCAAGCAGCAAAGCACCATCCAACGAACCCCATGATTTTGAAAGCGTTCACCACGTGACAGAATCGCTTCAGGAGCATCTTCTTTGGCAGCTGAACCTGACACCACTCTCGGCAACCGACAACCTGATCGGTGAAAATATCATCGATGCCATCGACAAGAGAGGCATGCTAGTTGTCCCCGTTGAAGAAATCTGGGCTTCCCTCGATGATGAGATTGAGCTAGATGAAGTCGTAGCGGTTCTTCATCGTATTCAGCAATTTGACCCGCCCGGTGTAGGCGCTGCAAGCTTGGCCGAAAGCCTATTAATCCAACTTAACCAATTCTCATCTGCGACGGACTATTTAGCAGAGGCAAAACAGCTTGTAGAAAACCATCTCGACCTAGTGGGGCAGCGTGACTTTCGCCGCCTAGAAAAGCTCACCGGGTATGAAGAAGCGAACATCATCGCCGCCATCCAACTCATCCAAACACTATCGCCATACCCAGGCGACAGCATTAGTAGCGATGACGTGGAATATGTTGTTCCCGATGTTAGTGTCAGCAAAGTAAATGATCACTGGCAAGTATCATTAAACCAAGACATAACTCCTCGCCTGAGCATCAACCAGCAATACGCACAAATGATACGTCGGGCAGACTCAAGCGAAGACAACACCTTTCTAAAAAACCACCTTCAAGAAGCCAAGTGGTTTCTACGAAGTATAGAAAGCCGAAATGACACCTTGCTTCGGGTGTCGTCTTGCATCATTGAGCTACAGCAGGCGTTTCTAGCACAGGGCCCAGAAGCCATGCGCCCCATGGTATTAGCAGACATAGCAGAACGGCTGGAGCTACACGAGTCCACCATATCAAGAGTAACCACCCAAAAATACATGGACACCCCCCAAGGGGTCTTTGAATTGAAATACTTCTTTTCCAGCCATGTAAATACGTCAAGTGGCGGGGAGTGTTCATCAACGGCTATTCGCGCTATCCTGAAAAAGATGATTAATGCAGAAGACCCAGTAAAACCACTAAGCGATAACAAACTTACCAATTTATTTGAAGAGATGGGAATACAGGTCGCACGACGCACAGTAGCAAAATACCGGGAAGGAATGGGCATCCCATCCTCCAGTGAAAGAAAACGTTATAAACCACATGTCTAATCTATATAACTAAGGAGAACCGCATGCAACTAAATATCAGCGGACACCACCTCGAGATCACCGACCCAATAAAAGAGTATGTGACCAGCAAGCTATCCAAGCTAGAGCGTCACAACGACAGAATCACCAGTACCAGCGTAATTCTCTCCGTAGAAAAACTGATTCAGAAAGCAGAAGCTACCGTGCACGTCAGCGGCGGTGAGTTTTTTGCCAACTCAGAACATGACGATCTTTATGCAGCGATAGACATGCTGTCAGACAAGCTTGATCGTCAGCTTATCAAGCACAAGGAAAAAAACCGCGGTAGATAACCCTCCATGAAACTGATCGACATACTCCCCCCCGAGAACATCTCTTACGATGCTCCCGGGGGCAGCAAAAAAAGAGTCCTTGAGCATCTCTCCCATTTTTTAAATGATCGAATGATGGAAGTTGATGCCGACGAACTTTACCTAGGCCTCTTGGCCAGAGAACGACTTGGCAGCACAGGGATTGGGGAAGGCATAGCCATCCCCCATTGCCGAATGGCCAGCTGTCATAAAATCACAGGGGCATTGCTAAAATTAAGCGATCCTGTGGACTTTGACGCTATTGATGGCGCACCTGTTGACATCGTTTTTGCCCTGATCGTACCTGAAGAGCAAAATGATGAGCACCTGCAGGTACTATCTGCCATTGCAGAACTGCTACAAGAGGAAGACGTTCGCACTCAACTACGCGAAGCTAACTCAAACGAAGCCCTCTACCAGACAACCACCGCCAATTGGACAGACCAAGGATAAATCTATGCGATTGGTAGTGGTTAGCGGGCGATCCGGCTCAGGAAAAAGCACAGCTTTGAATATATTGGAAGACCTGGGCTTTACCTGTATTGACAACTTACCCGCAACCCTACTGCCCGGACTTTTCCAACAAACGCCCAACAAACAAGGTCGCAACTGGCTGGAAAATATTGCCGTAGGCATTGATGCCAGAAACCTGACTGGCGACCTCGATCAACTACCCAACATTCTTAACGAGCTGCAAGCAACAGGCATTAATTACGACGTCATCTTTCTCGATGCCAGGACATCAGTACTGATTCAACGCTTCAGCGAAACACGTCGAAAACACCCGCTCAGCTCAGAACAAATTGACTTAAAAGAGGCAATAGCACTAGAGACAAAATTACTCGAACCTATAGCCTCTATAGCCAACCGCAGGATCGACACCAGCAACATGACCCTGCACCAGCTTCGAGACATCACAAAAAAACAAATTGCCACTGAAAACAATGGTGATATCGCCATACTTTTTGAGTCTTTTGCCTTCAAGCGAGGCGTGCCCTCAGATGCTGATTTTGTATTTGATGTTCGATGTTTACCGAACCCCTACTGGAAACAGGAGCTAAGGCACTTTTCAGGTAAGGATGAACCCGTTATCGAATTCCTTGAGTCTCAACCAGAGGTCGCAGCCATGCTGGCGGACATCAATGGCTTTATGACTCGATGGATTCCCAGTTTTCGCGCCAACAACCGTAGCTACCTAACTGTGGCCATCGGCTGCACAGGAGGCCAGCATCGCTCAGTTTATGTGAGTAAAATGCTGGGAGAATATTTCAGCCAACAATATGCAAACACTCAAGTACGACACAGGGAGCTCTCGTGACCTCACTTGACAGAAACACGCACGGAGAGCTTTTATGTCTCACATGATCAATATCGAACTGACCATCGTAAACAAGCTTGGACTTCATGCACGCGCAGCTGCAAAACTAGCATCTACAGCTGGCAAGTATGGCTGCACAATTAAAACTGGCCGAAGCCCCGAAAAGCTGGTTGACGCAAAAAGCGTAATGTCCCTGATGTTACTTGCCGCCAATCAGGGCACAGTTCTACATTTTCATTTTGAAGGAAACGACGCAGAGAAAGCTCATAGAGACATAGAGCAACTGATTGAAAACTACTTTGGCGAAGACCAATAGATTCGGAGTGAACACCACTTAAACCTAGCAAACCCTCCCACCCATCTTGCTGACAGCGCTATAATTTTCTATCTCTCACCTATAAACTATCGACCATCTACAACGGTAGTTAGGAACCGCCCCAAAGATGCAGGCCCCCAACGAAAAAGTTAGCCAGCTATCACAGCTTGCCAGCGTTAACGAAATGATGGATTCCAGTAATGTGCGCCTGCTGCGGCACATGCTGAACAACCTCACGCCTGCCGATATTGCCGACCAAATTGAATCTGCCCCCCCCAAAGCCCGACGAGTATTGTGGGATTTGGTCGACAAGGAATCTGAAGGGGAAGTCATAGGCGAACTCAACGAAGAGATAAGCGGCGAAATCCTCAATGAAATGGAAAGCCACGAAGTGGCTTCGCTGACGGAGGGGCTCGACCCCGATGATGTCGCAGACATCCTCCAGCAACTTCCAGAAAAAGTAATACCAGAAGTCCTGCAAGCCATGAGCGCCCAGGATCGCCACCGCGTAGAGGCCATTCTTCCCTACAACGAAGATACCGCCGGCGGCCTGATGAACACGGACACCATTACCGTCCGGCCCGACTTAACCTTAGACGTGGTTTTACGCTACCTCCGTCGACACGAGGGGCTGCCCGAAATTACCGACAGTATTTTTGTGGTCAACAGGGAAGACACCTTCCTAGGTATTTTGCCAATAGGAAAACTACTAACATCAAGCCCCAACATTACCGTCCGAGAAATAACTGCCACAGAGGTAGAGGCCATACCAGCAGACATGTCCGACTCAGAAGTCGCACACTTGTTTGAAAAACATAACTGGGTTTCTGCCCCGGTGGTTAACGAAGAAAACAAATTACTGGGACGGATCACCATTGATGATGTCGTCGACGTCATCATTGAAGATGCGGATCACTCGCTGCTAGGGCTAGCCGGACTAAGTGATGTAGAGGAAACCTTTGCTTCGGTTGGCCGCACCACGCCACGCCGAGCTGTCTGGCTAGGGATCAACCTGATGACGGCAATCCTTGCCTCAGCTGTCATCAATATATTTGAGGCGACCATAGACAAGGTCGTGGCCCTAGCGATACTAATGCCAATTGTGGCAAGCATGGGCGGAGTAGCCGGCAGTCAAACACTCACCGTGGTCATTCGAGGCATGGCACTTGGTCAAATCACCCGCAACAACCTCCGATGGCTGCTGAGCAAAGAGTTTGCCGTAGGCGCTCTCAATGGCATGTTGTGGGCATTGGTTATGGGTTGCGTTGCAGCCCTGTGGTTCCAAGACCCCATGATTGCAGTCATTATTGCTGCCGCCATGGTTATTAATCTAATCGCAGCAGCCCTGGCAGGAGCGGCGCTACCCGTCATCCTCAAGGCCTGCAACATAGACCCAGCCCTAGCCGGTAGCGTTGCCCTAACCACCATTACTGATGTGGTTGGCTTCCTCTCGTTCTTGGGTCTGGCAACAATATTTTACGGCTCATAAACCATGAATAATGAACAGCTTCCTGAGAACACTCCGGGCCAACCACTTTCAGAAGAAGAACCCAAGAGCAAGTCTGCCCTCAAACGCGAAATGACCGCCCTGCAAAACATAGGCGAGGAACTGGTCAACCTATCACCCGCCAAGCTGGCAAAAATCCCCATGCCTGAACTGCTGGAAGAAGCGGTCATGCTGGCACGCAGGTTAAAGAATCGCGAGGGGAAGCGTAGGCAATTACAGTATATTGGCAAAATTATGCGAAACATCGACAGTGACGCAATCAAACAACGTCTAGAAAGCTTCCACCATCAAAGTCAAAGCTTTCGGCAACACTTTCACCATCTGGAGCAATGGCGAGACCGGCTCATTAGCGAGGGAGACAAGGCTCTCGATGAACTGGTCACAGAGGCACCAGCACTGGACAGACAACATCTGCGCCAACTGATCCGCCAGGCAAAGAAAGAACAATCACAGAACAAACCACCCGCCGCCAGCCGAAAAATCTTCAAATATTTACAGGAATCTCTCGACTAAAAAACGCAACACACCAAGTCAGGACGCATTTCCCAAGGTTGCAATCATGTTGTCCGTCGCCTGCACCAGAGCGGCCAGCGTTCCAGGCTCGCTCGAAGCATGCCCCGCATCACGAACCACCTCTAAAATAGACCCCGGCCACGCTTGATGAAGCTCATAAGCCTGCGCCACGGGGCAAACCATGTCGTAACGGCCGTGAACAATGACGCCGGGAATATCTTTCAGGACACCTGCACCCAATATAATTTCATCCGCGTCCAGAAAGGCATGGTTAACAAAATAATGTGCCTCGATCCGCGCCATTGCCAGCGCGATATGCGGACTCCCCAAATACTCGACCAAACTATGGTTGGGATGCAAGCTGGCACAACGCCCCTCCCAGGTCGACCAGGCTTTCGCCGCCGCCATTCGCACCAGCTCATCATCGCCAATCAAACGCTGATAATACGCAGCCAACATATCGCCCCGCTCCGAGGCAGGAATTGGCGCCAGATAGTCTCGCCAGTAATCGGGAAAGATATGACAGGCTCCATCCTGATAAAACCAATGTATGTCCTGGTCGCGGCAAAGAAAAATGCCACGCAAAATCATCCCACGGACTCGATCTGGACAGGCCTGAGCATAGACCAAGCTCAGCGTAGAACCCCACGACCCACCGAATAAAACCCAACTCTCAATCTTGAGCAGTTCACGGATTTTCTCCATATCCGCAACCAATTCGTGTGTACTGTTATTGGTTAATTCTGCATGGGGTGTTGAGCGGCCACTACCTCGCTGGTCAAACAGGATAATCCGGTATTTTTCTGGATCAAAAAATCGTCTATCGTTTTCTGTACACCCCCCACCTGGACCACCATGTACAAAAAGAACGGGGACACCATCGGGATTTCCCACCTCCTCAATATAGAGCTGATGAACATCATCTACCGCCAAACAATGCGATAGATAAGGTTT
>DFBC01000127.1:623-10552 GCA_002367235.1 Cellvibrionales bacterium UBA3090 | reverse complement strand
AGTGGCCCGGTGGTTTTGTTGTCACCGCTTGTTCCGCTGTCGGCCATGCTGCTTATCAGCAATCGTGCTGCCGGGTTATCCCTGTGGTTGATAGGCGTTGTGCTTGCAGGTTTGTACTTGATCGATATTTATCAGTTAATTCCTGATAACCCGCACAACCCGACCCTGCTGAAGTTTGCCCGATTTATCAGTGTTGCCTCTCTATGCCTGATAGCCACGGGGATGATGTGGTGGTTTGCTCGCGAGTTCAAGGAGTCGCTTGCCAAGGTGAAGGGGGAGTCCAACACGGACTACCTCACCGGAATTTATAACCGTCGCGCCATTGAGAATATTCTTTTGCACGAGGTAAACAGAACCCGCCGGGATGGCGACTGGTTATCATTAATTATTGGCGACATTGACCACTTTAAGTTGTACAACGACAGTAATGGCCACCAGGAGGGCGATCAATGCCTTATCGTGGTGGCAGAGACTATCCGCGCCTGTTGCCGAAGAGCAACTGACGTCGTTGGGCGGTTTGGCGGTGAGGAGTTCGTCATCATTCTTCCGGGTACGGACCCGGACGGTGCCGGCAAGGTTGTTGAGAATTGTCGCCAAGCCATACAGTCCCTCGATATTCACTACGGGCCAGATAATCCTCGCCCGGTCACCATGACACTGGGATGTGTCAGTATTCCGGGAAGCAAGATTGATAATATTGAGCAGATTATCAAGCTGGCAGATGACTCCTTGTATCGCGGTAAACATCAGGGCCGGAATTGCGCGATCTGCACGGTGATAGAGGAAGAGGTTGTGCCTCACAAGGCGGGTGAGGTCGCTACTTGTTGAGAAGGTGAGAGTTGCTGAGAAGGTGAGCGCTGTTTGCGTCAGCCGGCGATTCAGGTATAGCCGCTAAAACGGCGGTGTTAAACGGCTCTGTCAGTCGTAAGAAAAAAGAGTTTTTCCCCGCAAGACCAGCCGAGCTGTTAGTTTCGGTTTCCGGTTTTATTCTATTATTTGATGTTTCAATTTCTAATTTAACTTGCCGCAACCAGATCGCCGATGGCCTCTGGCCAGGTTACCGGGGCCGTTTTAAGGCCCCGGTATAGCCGTTGTGCGGTGATTATTTTCCTAGCGGTTTGAAGATCAGGATTAACTTGGGCAGTAATGTCATCGAACCCAATAGTGCGGCCAGCATCGCGAGTGATGTCAGCAGCCCAAAATAAACCGATGGAATAAAGTTGGACAGCGCCAGGATGGAGAAGCCCGCAATAATCGTGATGGCAGTATAGAACAGTGCCCGCCCAATGCTGGCGTGCGCCCGGTGCATGGAGGCAACATAATCGTGGTCGACTTCAAACTCCCGTTTAAACCGGGTGATGTAGTGGATGGCGTGGTCGACACCGATGCCGACGGTAATGGCGGCGATGGTAATGGTCATCATGTCGAGTGGAATACCGGCAATGCCCATGCCGCCCAATACCACACCTGCGGCCAGGAAGTTGGGCAGGATAGCAATCAGGGAGATGGAGGCGGAGCGGAATAGCACCAGGAACATGGCCATAATGCCGAGGAACACCGTGCCGAGGGTCAGGATCTGTGAGCGGAATAGGCTCTGCAACATGTTGTTATACAGCACCAGTAATCCAGTGAAGTGAACCTGCTCTTCTTTAAAGCCGGCGTCGTCAATGGCAAACCGATGAATTTTATCTAACAACTCTTTGCGGTTCAGGTTGCCCTTGGTTTCATTGATGCGCAGGGTAATGCGTGCCTGGTTATTTTTCTCGTCAATGTATGGATCGAGAAGCAACGCGGCATTTTCTGGCGACAGCATCAGCGACATAAAGGCCAGCTCGAGGTCGTTGAGCTTGTGTCCAGATAGGTCAGAGGCCACATCAGTGACGGTAACCAGTGAGCTAACCTTGCCGACTTCTGGTAGTGATTCCAGATAGCTGTGGAGTTTTCTCAGGTCTTCGACACCGGCACTGGTTAACCAGTAGCTGTCTTCGACCACTTCCACGTCGCCGGATTCACCGGCAAAGTCGTCCTCAAAATCGTCACCAGCAAAGGGGTCACCATAGGGATCGTCAATGGCTTCGGGTTCCGCGGCGTCTTCTCCACTGTCGGCGTACATCCCGGCAAAGGGATCGCCATAGGGGTCGGCCACTTCTTCAGCTGCATCTTCAGTTTCAACGACGTCTTCGCCACTGTCTGCGTAGGCACCGGCAAAGGGGTCGCCGTAGGGATCGTCGACGGGGGCCTCGTCTGCTGCGCCATCTTCCTCTGCAAGCAAGTCGTCAAAACTGACCGTGCCATCGTCGAGAGCCGGAGGTGCATCGAGGATAATATCCAGCGGTGTGGTGCCGCCTAACTTGGCATCAATAACGGACAGCCCCTGATAGATTTCAGTATTGGAGCGGAAGTAGTCGATAAAGCGGTTTTCAACCTGTAGTTGGCTGATCCCCCAGGCGCTGATGATCGCGGCAAGCAGGGCAAAGCCAAGTACCAGCCCGCCATGCTTTTCGGTAAAGCGGGAAAAGTACAGTGTGTAGGTGGCGGAGTTGTCACCTTTGTCGGTGTTTTCTCCCTTGCCCCAGATGATCATCCCGGCAGGAATGATAATAAATGCCAGTACGAGCGCCAGAATGATGCCGATGGTCATCATCCAGCCAAAGTCGATCACCGGGCGAATATCACTGACCACCAGAGACACGAAGGCCACAATGGTCGTCAATACGGTGTAGAGGCAGGGGCGGGCCATGTAATTGACGGTATCACGTACCAGGTCTAATTGGTCTTTGTCTGGGAATTCGCGGTGTAATTCGCGATACCGAACAATCAGGTGAATGGTCAGTGCCAGGGTGATAATCAGTAACAGCGATACAAAGTTGGAGGAGATTACCGTCAGACGCCAATCGATCCAGCTCAGGTATCCGAGAATGATTTCTACGGATAAAACACAGGTGAGCAATGGCAGTAAAACCCAGCGGAACTGACGGAAAATAATCGCCAGTGTAATAATGATAAACAGCACAATACCGGTGCCAAATACATTCAGGTCACTTTTAATAAAGTCGACCATATCGGCGGTGATCATGCTTGGGCCACCGAGGAATACTTCGGCTCGATCCTTAAATTTGGACATCTTTTCCCGTATTTCCGCTACGCGTGCATGCTCTTCGGCAGCTCGGATAGTTCGGTAATCGAGAAACGCCTGGCTGGCCTTCTCCAGCTCGATGGTTTCTTCGGCGGACAGCCCTTCGGTGTCTCGCTTGATTCGCAGGGTGTCGCGGTCTTTAACCAGATCAAGGTATTTGGTGTCCAGCTCCATGACGGCCAGCAGGGCTGTCGTTTGTCCGTCTTTGCTGAGGATCAGGTCGCGATAGATGGGGCTTTCAAGAAACTCTGTCTTGGCCAGGCTTCGGTCGGTGTCTTCCTGAAGCAGGGTGCGAGGATCTTCTTTAAGTTTGGAGACAGAAACCTTGGGGCTATAGAGGAGCGGTACATCGAGCATTGAGGTTACGGTTTCAACGCCTTTGATCGCTTTTAATTCGTCGCGCATTTCGGCGAGGGTTTGTAAGTTCTGGTCGTCAAACAGATTCCCTTCATAGGGTGTATAGGTGACGACCAAAAAGTCACTGCTACCGTAGCGTTGTAGTGATTCCCTAAAGTAGGCCAGAGAGCTGTCATTTTCTAGGGTAAGAGAATCAGCAGAGGCATCCAGCTTAAAGTTGGGCAGGCCAAAGGCCATGGCTATAGCAACAACGATAACCGCCAGAATGGAGGCCACGGGGTGACGCAAAATCAGTTTTTCATAGATCCCCAACAACCGTTCAGACATCTAGTTAACCCTCTAATTTTTTATTATGAAGTCGCGCATTATGACAGAAGAGAAGAGGCCAGCACCATACCGGTGAATTGACCCTGTTCTTTGAGTAATTTAACGGTCGATATGGCCTAAGGTTCGGTCGGGATCTATGTGGTCTCGCACCCGTTGTTTTAGTACTTTTGCTTCGGGGAAGCCGCCGTCCTGCACGCGTTCCCAGATGACGTGGTCGTCCAGGGTGATGATAAAGGTGCCACTTGTTTCCGCCGGCTTCAGTGCGACCTCAGCCAGATCGTCGGCAAAGGTGGTGAGTAATTCCTGTGCCAGCCAGGCAGAGCGCAACAACCAATGACAGCGGGGACAATAGTGGATGGCGATTCGGGGTTTTGACGACATGGGTTACACTTCTTAGTTGTGGTTTTGATGAAATAATTTCGGGCTTAACGGCCTCCAAGATAGCTTCCGGGAAAAAAATATGAAAGGCGTAATTCTCGATGCAGATAGTCTGGGTTCCGATGGTATCGATCTTGGGCCCATTACCGGGTTGCCAATAGAGTGGTGTATTTATGGCACTTGTCGGCCAGAGCAGGTTGCCGAACGAATAGCCGGTGCCGAAATAGTCCTGACCAATAAAGCACCCATTGGTCAAAATGAATTGGCAGCAGCTCCCGCACTTCGTTATATCGGTGTGTTGGCGACGGGAACCAATGTTATCGATCTCGACGCTGCGCGTGTGGGTAATGTGGTTGTCAGTAATGTTGTGGGCTACGGATCGGCATCGGTAGTGCAGCATACCTGGGCGCTGATTCTGGCCTTGGCGACGAGGTTGCCGGATTACAATGTGGCGGCACTCGATGGACGTTGGGCCGCAAGTCCCTTTTTCTGCTTGCAGGATTTTCCGGTTCGTGAACTGGCCGGGAAGACCTTGGGTATTGTGGGCTACGGTCAATTGGGTCGCGGTGTAGCCGAGGTCGGCCGGGCATTGGGTATGACGCTGCAAGTGGCTTCTCTCCCCTGGCGTCATGGCGATAAGATTGACCGGGTACCTTTTGATAGCATGCTGAGAGAGGCCGACGTCATCAGTTTGCACTGTCCTCTCACGGAGGAAACCCGCAATCTTTTTGGGCGCCGCGAGTTGGCCATGATGAAAAAGACGGCGTTTCTGGTGAACTGTGCCCGAGGCGGCATCGTCGATGAGCAGGCCCTGGCCGAGGCATTGGAAGACGGGGTTATTGGTGGTGCCGGGGTCGATGTGTTGTCGGAGGAACCGCCGGTCAACGGGAACCCCTTGTTGAACCCTGAACTACCGAATTTGATTGTAACGCCTCACAGTGCCTGGGTTGCCAGAGAGTCCCGTGAACGGCTGATCCATCAGGTGGCCGAGAATATAGAGGCTTTTCTGGTGGGGAAACCCCGCAATAGAGTAGGAGTTTAATGCTGCGATGTTAGGTTTGATTCAGCGTGTTAGCCATGCAAAAGTCGATGTCGATGGCGTGACTATTGGTGCCATTGATAGGGGTATTTTGCTGTTACTCGGGGTGCAGAAGGCGGATGTTGAGTGTTCCGCGGACAAGCTCTTACACAAAGTACTCCATTACCGGATATTCCCTGACGATGAGGGAAAAATGAATCTCAATGTGCAGCAGGCTGGTGGTGGCTTGTTGATTGTTCCCCAATTTACGTTGGCTGCCGATACGAAAAAGGGATTGAGACCAAGTTTTACCGCCTCCGCGCCTCCACTGCTGGCAGAAAACTTATACGACTACTTTGTCGATCGGGCCAAACAGGCATTTCCCGCTGTGGCGACGGGAAGTTTTGGTGCGGATATGCAGGTGACCCTGTGTAATGACGGCCCGGTGACTTTTATGCTCGAGGGATAACGGCTCTGCTGGCGGTCAACAGAACCTTCCGGGCTGTCTTCCAAAGGACCTTCAAGATTACCTTCAAGAGTACCCTCCAGACTTAAACACTCCGATGAATGCTTAAATCTGGATGGGAGGCTATGACCTAAACGTCAAAGGGGGTATTTAGTTTTTTCTCTACGGGTATTTTGGCAAGTTCAACATACTGAGGGATGCCATTTTTATAGGGCGGGTAATCCTCACCCTGAATTAACGGTGACAGGTAGTCGCGCGCTTTCTGCGTAATACCGTAGCCGTCCCGGGTAATAAAACTCCGGGGCATCATTTTTTCTTTGTTGGCGACTTTGTCCAAAGGTGCCTCACCGAGGCTCCAGGCGTAGTTTTTTGTGTCTTTCCGGTCAATGGTCACCATCACTGAGTTTTTCCCATCGAGGGCGTAATCTACAGCGGCGCGCCCCACAGCATAGGCTTGCTCTACATCGGTAGCCGAGGCGATATGACGGGCAGAACGTTGCAGGTAGTCGGCTAATGCCCAGTGGTATTTATAGCCAAGTGCATGTTTTACCATGCTGGCCAAGGTGGGTGCTACGCCACCGAGTTGATGGTGGCCAAAGGCGTCTTTATTCATGGAGCCTGAGATCAGGGCGCCATCGGGGTATTGAGCACCCTCCGAGGCGACGACGACACAGTAACCATGTTGCGCAACCACTTTCTCGACCCGGCTAATAAAATCTTCCCGTATAAAGGGTATTTCCGGAAACAGGATGATATGGGGTGGATCCCCTGCTTTTTCGGCGGCCAGCGCACTGGCTGCCGCAATCCAACCGGCATGGCGACCCATGACCTCGAGAATAAATACCTTGGTGGATGATTCACACATGGAGGCGATATCGAGACTGGCTTCCTTGGTCGACACGGCGACGTACTTGGCTACCGAGCCAAAGCCCGGGCAGTTGTCGGTATAAGGTAAATCATTGTCGACGGTTTTGGGGATATGGATCGCCTGAATGGGATAGCCCATCTGTTTCGATAGCTGAGAAACTTTCAGGCATGTGTCAGCAGAATCACCGCCACCGTTATAGAAGAAATAGCCAATATTGTGTGCCTTGAAAACATCGATCAGACGTTCGTATTCTTCATTGTTCTCTTCGAAACTTTTCAGTTTATAGCGACATGATCCGAAGGCTCCGGAGGGGGTATGACGCAGAGCGGCAATGGCACTGGCTGATTCTTTGCTCGTGTCGATCAAGTCTTCCCGCAGAGCACCGATAATGCCGTTGCGACCGGCATAGACTTTGCCAATTTTATCTTTGTTCTCACGTGCTGCTTCTATTACGCCACAGGCGCTGGCATTAATAACTGCAGTTACGCCACCGGACTGGGCATAAAAAGCGTTCTTTTTTGGCTCTGTGTTGCTAGGCATAGTGATTCCCGAATTACCGCCCTTTTTTAAGAGCGCGAATCATACTGGAAAGTGTTATAGATTTCATTTTTATGTCATTTCCGCGTACCTGGCCGAGCCATTTTAAAAACCAAAGGTTGCATGGTGGTGAAATTAGGCTATGTTATTCCCGGCGCGTCCCTCTGCCTGGCGAAGCGGGGTGGGTGGTAAGATTCCGGATTATTAAAGGAACAGCTCGAACAGGGCATTAATGACAATATGCATATTCATATTTTAGGTATTTGCGGCACTTTTATGGGGTCGTTGGCTCAACTGGCCAAGGCCTCAGGACATCAGGTGTCGGGCAGTGATACGAATGTTTATCCACCCATGAGTACGCAGCTGGAAAAAGCCGGCATTGAATTGACCGAGGGCTACGACCCCGCACAATTCAACCCGATGCCCGATTTGGTCGTTATTGGTAATGCCCTGTCTCGCGGCAACCCCGCCGTGGAATATGTATTGGATAATCGTATTCCCTATACTTCTGGCCCCCAGTGGTTGGGGGACTATTTTTTGAGAGAGCGGTGGGTGCTGGCGGTGGCGGGCACCCATGGAAAAACCACGACCTCCAGTATGTTGGCCTGGATCCTTGAATATGCCGGTATGAAACCGGGGTTTCTGATTGGCGGTGTGCCGAGTAACTTTGATGTGTCGGCTCGTTTGGGTGACTCACCATTTTTTGTGGTGGAAGCCGACGAGTATGACAGTGCTTTTTTCGATAAGCGCTCCAAGTTTGTTCACTATCGCCCCCGCACGGCGATTCTTAATAATCTGGAATTTGATCACGCGGATATTTTTGCCGACCTCCATGCAATTCAAACCCAGTTTCATCACTTCGTGCGGACTATTCCCGGGAGCGGGATGATTGTGGCACCCGCGGGTGATGCCAACATTCAGCAGGTTCTGGATCGAGGCTGTTGGTCAGAGCTGCAGTCACTGGGTGATCAAGGCGATTGGGCCATGACCCTCATAGAACAGGACGGTTCGGCTTTCGCTGTAAGTTTTCAGGGCGAACGACAGGGCACGGTACGCTGGGGGCAAACCGGGGTGCACAATGCGGCAAATGGCTTGGCGGCTATTGCGGCCGCTCGGCATGTGGGGGTGAAACCGGTGGTGGCCTGTGAAGCGCTTTGCCAATTCCTTGGGGTGAAGCGTCGCATGGAAAAGCTGGCAGCCATAAATGGCGTATCGGTTTACGATGATTTTGCCCACCACCCAACGGCTATTGCGACAACGCTGCAAGGTTTGCGTAACAAGGTGGGTGCCGAGAAAATTATTGCGGTCATTGAGCCACGCTCCAATACTATGAAGCTGGGCATTCACAAAGACCAACTGGCTGCATCCACTCAACTGGCCGATCAGGTGTTGTGGTTTCAGCCCGATAATATCGATTGGTCGTTATCCGAGGTGGTGGGTGCTGGCCCAGTTCCCGCCGAGGTGCTGGACGATATTGAAACTCTGGTGGATCGCACACTGGAACAAGCTGGAAATCAGGCGCATATCGTCATTATGAGTAACGGCGGATTTTCCGGTTTTCACGGCAAGCTGGTAAAAGCGTTGGAGGCGCGAGCCAATGGCTAATTTTGATCGCAGGATAACGCTGGCGATGACGGGTGCCTCTGGCGCTCAATATGGCCTTAGGCTGCTGGACTGTCTGGTGCAGGCCAACTGCCAGATTCAGTTTTTGATCTCGGAAGCTGCTCGGGTGGTCGTCGATACAGAAACCGAGCTGGAATTGCCCGGCGACGACGAACTCGAAGATTTTCTACTGCTGAATTTTGATGCCGAACCGGGGCAGATAGAGGTCAACAGCTCCCGGGACTGGTTTTCCTCGGTAGCTTCCGGCTCAGGTTGTCCCGGTTCAATGGTGATATGCCCCGCCAGTGGCGGTACGCTATCGGCGATCGCATGTGGTGCCAGCAACAACCTGATTGAGCGTGCTGCCGATGTGGCCATCAAGGAAAAGGGTCAACTGATCGTGGTGCCTCGAGAAACGCCATTATCAGAAATCCATCTCGAAAATATGTTGAAGCTGGCCCGGCTGGGCGTCACGGTGTTGCCGGCTATGCCCGGGTTTTACCAAGCCCCTCAGACCATTGATGACCTGGTGGATTTTGTTGTGGCACGGATTCTCGATCATCTGGGCATTGAGCAAAGCCTGTTGCCTCGCTGGGGGAGCTAGCCAGTTTCTACCTCTATTTATTCCGGGAGTATTTGGCATCGGGAGTCATGAGTGACAAATAACAAAGAACTTGTGGTGCTGCTGATCGTGTTGGTGGCCGTGATGGCTTGGTCGTGGGTTGAGCCATACGATCGGGCAACCTGGTGGTTGGAAGCGCTCCCCGTCATTATTGCCCTGCCTGTGCTTTGGTATACCCGGATCAGTTTTCCACTTACTCGGTTGAGTTATTATCTGGTGTTTGTTCACGCCATTATTTTGGTGGTGGGCGCACACTATAGCTATGCGCGAGTGCCGCTGGGGCTTTGGATGCAGGATTGGTTTGAGTTTTCTCGCAATAACTACGACCGGATTGGTCATCTCGCTCAGGGATTTATTCCCGCTATTTTGGCCCGTGAGATTTTATGGCGTAAGCAGGTTTTGAATAGAGCCAGCGGCGACCCGTTGTCAGACCGACGAGCTAAAGGTTGGTTGTTTTTTCTGGCCACCTGTTTCTGTCTGGCGTTTAGTGCTTTCTATGAGCTGCTGGAGTGGTGGACTGCGGTCATTGGTGGTGACGGGACGCTGGACTTTCTAGGGACACAAGGTGATGTCTGGGACGCCCAGTGGGACATGATGCTGGCATTAATCGGGGCAGTT
>DFBC01000127.1:0-500 GCA_002367235.1 Cellvibrionales bacterium UBA3090 | reverse complement strand
GCATAGCTTTCGCCTGTCGCAAGAACCAGATTGGCATGGGTGATTTTTGATTTAAAAATCAGTGGAAAGATGTCGACCACGCGCTTTGGTGTATCACACTGATTGTAAATCACCTCAAGATCCCTTTCGTGGTCCTTTACCAGTTTTTCCAGTCGGTGCTTTGCGCCCCAAAAAGGCAATCCATGGGAGGGGAGTACCAGTGTGCTATCGGGCACAATTGTTTTCAGTTTATTGCAGCTGTTAATCCAGGCACTCAGGGGATTGGCGGAAGGCTCGATAGGCCAGACACTGACGTTGGAGGAGATTGTGGGCAGTAACTGGTCGCCCGAGATAAACACATCGAGTTCAGGGCAAAACAGGCACGCATGTTCCGGAGAGTGCCCCTCGCCCATAGTGATCTGCCATTGTTGGTCATTTATGGTGAACGTCTCTCCATCCTGAAGGCGGTAATAACTGTTCGGCATACCACGGATCATGCTGCCGAACGCGCCAAATTTTGA
>DFBC01000096.1 GCA_002367235.1 Cellvibrionales bacterium UBA3090 | reverse complement strand
GTGAACAGTGACTCGTCGTTGGCGCCAGCATCCCGGAAGTTTGATACAGAGTATATGTGGAACTTTGAGACCGGTGTGAAGGGCAATTGGTTAGATGGAACATTACAGGCTCAATTAGCCCTGTTCTATCAAAAGCGCAAGGAAATGCAGGTGAAGCAGTCACTTGTCCAGCCTATTTCAGGCAGCGACTGTCCCTGTAGCTTTACCGATTTTCTGGACAATGCCTCAAAGGGTGAGAACTATGGTGCTGAACTGGAGTTTACCTGGCTAGCATCTGATTTTGTTCAGTTCTACGGTAGCCTGGGATTACTTCGGGCAACCTTTAAAGACTTTGAGAGTTTTACCCACGTAGAAGCTGATCCGGCCAACGGAATCGCCAAGGATCTCGATGGCCATGAACAGGCCCACGCTCCTTCCTATCAATTTGCGGCGGGTGTCGAATTTGCATTGACTCACAACCTGACAGCGGGGCTTGAAGTGGAAGGAAAAGAAGCGTTTTATCTTTCTCCACGCCATAATGAAAAAACCAATCGCTACGAGTTGGTCAATGCCCGTCTAAAATATCAGCTGGCAAACTGGGAGATGTCCCTGTGGGGACGTAACCTGGCAGATCGCGATGTGATCGTAAGAGGCTTTGGTAGTTTTGGTAATGATCCACGTAAGTTCTACGTGACTGAGCCTTATTATCAATATGGTGAACCGAGAATATTTGGTGCAACGGCCAAACTTCACTTTTAATAGCGGTCTGAGCGGGAGATAAAGATGCAATTAACCATTGATGTCAGCATGTACCCCAATCGGGAGGATTTTATTCCGCCTATCGATGGGTTTATTCAGAAAATTAACCAGTACGATAATTTAAAAATCACCACATTTCCCACCAGTACCGTGGTACAGGGGGAATATGAACATGCCATGAAAGCGGTGCAGGAAACCATTGCTGCTTGCTACAAAGAGTTTGGTATGGCCGTGTATGTGGTGAAATATATTCCCGGTTACGAGGCACTCTAGTTTTGCCGGAGTGGTATAGTTTTAACGGGTTAACCCTGGTCGAAACGTTGGCGGTGGTTTTTTCCATCGCCTACCTGCTTTTTGCGCTGAAAGAAAATAGCCTTTGCTGGTACTGCGCCTTTTTTAGTACGGCAATCTATACCTGGATATTTGGTGATGTCCAGCTGTACATGGAGTCTTTGCTGAATGTTTATTATTTGGTGATGGCTGTTTATGGCTGGTATCAGTGGCGCAAAGGTGGGGAGGATCATCAGGGTATTCATATTTCCGTTTGGACATATCGGCAACATGGTTTGGCCATCGTATCCGTTATTGTCCTTTCGGTTATTTCCGGTTATCTACTGGAAAATAATACCGATGCTCAATTACCCTATTTAGACTCGTTTACCACCTGGGGGGCGGTATTAACGACAGTGATGGTCGCCAGAAAAATTCTGGAGAACTGGCTGTACTGGGTTGTTATCGATGCGGCCTCTATCTATCTTTATCTGGATCGGGAGCTGTACCAAACCGTCGTGCTATTCGCGGTTTATGTGGTTCTGGCTGTGGTGGGTTACTTCACTTGGCGAAAGCACTACCTTGAGCAGGTAAGCGTTTGAACAGAGTGGATGTAATGATGCAGAAAGCCTTGTCGGGTTGGCAGGGCTGGGATGCGCCACTTGCCACTAAACCCGTTGTGATTGAAGCGTTGTCGGGCGGCCGGACCAATTGCTCTTTTTTGGTTGAATCGGGCATTTGCCGGGCTGTGGTAAGAATTAATGCAGAAAACAGCCAGAGCCTCGGTATTGATCGTCAGCGTGAAAGCGAAATACGAGCACAACTA
This sequence comes from Cellvibrionales bacterium UBA3090, assembly GCA_002367235.1. Lineage (GTDB taxonomy): Bacteria > Pseudomonadota > Gammaproteobacteria > Pseudomonadales > Porticoccaceae > Porticoccus. Next base: position 22,850 of record DFBC01000096.1, on the reverse strand, counting down.
CAACCGGTGGGTTGTGTACCGAGAACACTATTTGCTTCGGAGGAGTTCCTCGTTAGTGAATATGTTTCGGGACGCTGTTGGCAATCATCTGACCTTGAACATAAAACTAATCTTGAAAATATTTCCATATTATTGAAAAAAATTCAGAGCATTTCTCTGCCTGAAAAGATAATTAAAAGAAATTATTTGGTGTATTGTCAGAACTATATTCAGCAGTTGCCGCGATTAGTTCAGGCGTTAGAAAAACCATTTATTGATGAGCTTCTCGAAACCGCACATACCATCGATCAGGGAAATTGGACGCCGGTAATTAGCCACCACGACTTGGTTCCAGAAAATATTATTGAGTCACGCGACAGGCTGTTTTTACTGGATTGGGAATATGCAGCCTATGGTCATCCGGCCATCGATTTTTTAAGAATCCAAGGTGATGATTACAGCGAGTCCGATGGCCCGAGTATTAAATTGCTACAGCAGGGTATGGACAGGCTGTGGTGCCTGCTACAGGAGCATAAGGAAGGGGCTGCTGGCGGCACCTTTTAACTGGGCATCCCTGTCCAGTTAAACCCATGCTTTTACGCTGTGGCCTCTTCGTTAGCTGCTGCAATCATTGTGCTTGCCAGCACACCGTATGCAGTGCCCCAGGCTTCTTCGACATCGCTGGTAAACGCATCACCGAGGCCCATCCCCAGTGTTTTGATCAGTGCGCCACCCACGGTGTCGTAATGTGAGTCTTCGACGCCGTAACCTGCNNGCCGATGTGATCATCTCCATTAATTTTTTTCCCTGGGCCGTCATATCTCCCTTAAACAGGGGCTTCAGCGAAGGGTCTGCTTCAAATAAATTACTGTAAAACAACGCGGCTGCGTCCTCTGAAATGGGTTCAACTTTGGCCCATGAAGATTTGCAAAGTGAAATTTGTTCGGGAGTCATAATGGTCATCCTTTTATCTGCTGCTAATGCGTGTTGAGCCCTCATCGAGAGGGCTTTTGCTGTGTTGTGAGCTCAAAAAATTATCTGGATATCACCCTATAAAGGGACGCGGATGACAACACCGCCCATCACATCACCAATTTTGAAATCATCTTTTGGTGAATCCTTGTGATCGTTGTGGCAGGAAGTACAGGCGGGTGATACAGCGACATCGGGATAAACCGCGGTGTAATAAGTGACGTCTCCGAGTTTTTCCTCACCGTAAAAATTCTTGCCGGGGTTGTCGGAAATAAATTTGAGCCCCTCTTTTTCCAATGCTGTTTTAGGTGCATTTTGTTTGTTGATAGGCCAGGTTGATTGAAGTGAGTAGGTGAATTTGTCGGTTATTTTAGAGACAGCTTCCGAGCCCGCTCTAAACATCTGTGCAGGCAGTAGTGCGCCATTTTCGATGTCTTTCCAGTGCTCATCGGGTTTGATGGCGCCAGCACCCTTTGGCCCCAGTCGCTGGACAATCAACTTTGTATAATTGGCTCGGTCTGCATTCATGACGGCAAACAGTGAGTCCGTGTACTGTTGGGGGCTAATGCCTGCAGATGCCTGAGGCTCTTCCTTGCAGGCTGTCACGGATAAAACTGAGGTGATAACTGCGGCAAAAACTACGGGTTTTTTCATTTTCATGTTGCTTTCCTCATGGTTTTTTAAATGTAAAAGTAACTCGTGATGTTCTATTCGGTCAGTTCTCACTGCGTCTAATTGCCCAGTCTATGGACGGTATATGCGCGCTGGGTTTTCCAGTGAAGTTGTTATTTATAAGCTGTTCATCAGCCAGAGCATCAATCGAAAAACCCAGGCTGTGGCACTGCATACAAACGGGCCTGATCATTTTTTCGTTGGGGCGAAGGTTGTGGTTTTGATTGTGGTTAACCTCAATGACCTTCGTCCCATGATGATTTTTCTCCTGTCTTGGCATATGGCAGGTGGCACAACTGACTGCCTCATTGGCAGGAAGCCGACCGGCGATGGCATTGTTCAGCAGTTGACCGTGAGGCGACGCCTCAAAGGCAAGGGAATGTTGGTCGTTGTGACAGCCGAGGCAGGCCTCTTTTGACGCAAACTGGGTATTGCTGGTGTGAGGTTCGTGACAACTGTTACAGCTTTGTTGCAGAACAAGAGACTGCTCTTTGAAGGGTAGTGAGGATTCGGCGGGGCTGATTCCGGCCATGTTCAAAGCTAACCGCATACCGTGCTTTCCAGCCTGGTAGCCCTCCACTTCGTTCATGTGACAGGTTTGGCACTGTTCGATGCCCGGTTTCTCAATCCATTGCAGCTGGTCTGTGCTATGGCAGCCTGCACAATCGACATTCCCTGAAGCATGGGCACTTGATGACCAATCTTTGTGAATGTCAGGGTGTTCTTCTTTTTTCTCGGCAAAAGGCGGCAGTGGTGTTGGTATAAATTGTGCTGCCAGGGTCGATGCTGCGTTGGCCTCGGTAATTTTGGCGACCTGTTTAACCCACGAATCCTGATGATTCTCAAGCAGAAAGTCTTCGTACAGAGCTCGATTGTCGTGGTAGTTGTGGCAGCCGGCACTGGCGCAGCTATCGAAGGTCAAATTTTTGTGGCTATCTCTTTCTTCGCCAATGTCTTGGTGGCAGTGAAAGCAGTAGTCCTTGGGCAGTGTTAGCCCCATAGGGTTGGTTTGTTCTTTTTGGTGTTCGGTGTGACAACTTACGCAGTAACGGGCATCGATCGTTTCCAGTTGGCTGGCATTTCTAGGGTCGGTGAATTTTTTTTGTGGATGAGAATCGTGAGCTTCTTCGAGTTCTTCTGCGTGGCAGTTGACGCAGGATTCCTGCAAGCTTTCTGTGCCACCGAAGGCGCTGGTATGACAGGCGGTGCAGGCCATTTCAATCTGGAAGTGACCATGACTGGCATCGCCGATCAATAACGCTTCTTTGTTGTCAGCTTTAAATAGGGTGTAGCCGTAGTAGCTAGCAAGACAGGTCGTCACGATTAGCCATGTTCCCCAAATTAGTTTCTTCAAAACGACAACCTATCCTCAGAAGTAATAAACAGACAAAATATGAACGGCTAACAGTGCTGGCAGAGGCCAACTGATAATGATGTGTAGCCACTGGACATATTTTCGCGAGGTGGTTGCCGTCGTTAACGATAGTTTGTGACCCATGCCTATCACTCCGCTGGTTATTGCTCCCACGAGTAATACCGCCATGAAATTAACCATGAGTAACTGATTGAGGTTGTCCCCCAAGTGGAACCCGCTGTGCAGTATCAGTGTGAAACAGCACATCACACCCACAATGGTGTGCAGTACCCGCCATCCTGAAAAATTCCCCATCCAGGTCCAGGAAAGCCGTTTTCGTAGTGACATCAGCAGACCGACAATGGTCATGCCGAGCAAGCTGAAGCCTGTGGTTTGCTTCCAGAATTTGTCATTCCAGATGGATTCAAACCAGTTAGGTTGCATTGCACTATCGGCGACCTGAGCTTCTGGCAGCAGGGTGATGGCGGTGATGATGAGTAGGGCAATTAATGCTCCGGTTGTCAGGGATCTTGCACCTTGTTCTTTCTCAGATTTGGACTGAACACCCAGAAACTGTTGTATCAGCGGTTTGCACGAACCACAGACTGTGCCTGCTTTCGTACACTGCTGGATGTCTGGCAGGCTTTCACAGCCGGCAAGGCTGGCATCTTTAAGTTGGCAGCAGCTGACCTGGTTGCATTGGCAAACGATGGTGTTGGCCGGCCAGTTGTGGATATCATCGTCATTGCCCCACAAGGAACCGGTGAGTTGAAATCTAAATCGTTGCCAAAACCGGATAGTTCGCTTGTTTTGATAGGCTTCTTGTACGCGACGGGCCTCAGGCCATTCCCCCACAGAAACAGCGCCGATGATTTTTCCTCTATAAATAACCAGTTTTCGATATAGGTCGGTTTTGCTTCTGAAATAACGAATTTCCTTTTGCAGTGGACGCGATGCCAGTTCGGTGACTTCACCTAAACTGCACACTTTTTTCCCCACAACTTTCAGGTTGCTGACGCTCAGTGAACCCTGATATTTTGGGTTGGGCTGTGCGGAGTCTGTTGTTGCTGAGTTGGCAATAATGGCCGCGGCAATGGCAGCTTGTTCATAGCCGGGATTAACGAGTCCATAGGTCGTATCTTTGTGCTCGCAGCACTCGCCAATGGCATAAATATGTTCATCGGAGGTCTGTAGGGAATCATTTACTACGATGCCATTGTTGACCTTAATTCTGAAACGTCTGGCCAGTTCAATATTCGGTGTAATGCCCGCACAAAATAGCAGGGTGTCGCAGGATATCTCTAGGCCGTCGCGGGTAACCACGCCTTCTACATGTTCAAAACCCTGTATAGACCTGACACCTGAATTGGTAATGACGTCTATACCCAGTGCTTTTACTTCGGCTTCTACCAATAATGCGGCTTGATCATCCAGCTGGCGGTTCATCAGCCTTGGACCCTGCTGAATAACCGTGACTTTGGTATTGAATTTTAATAAACCCTTGGCTGCTTCCAGGCCCAATAACCCTCCGCCCACGATAACGATATGTCTCGACCTGAAAATTCGAGCGTATAGGAGTTCGGTATCTTTTAGACTTCTGAAACTGAAGACACCCTGTCTCTCGTTACCGTAAATATTAGGAATATGTGCTTTTGCGCCAGTGGCAAGAATTAACTTGCTGTAGGAATAAGTATTTCCCGTAGCGTCGGATACGGTTTTATGCGACCGATCAATCGCGGTGATAGCGCCGGGTATATAGGTAAAATTTGCGTGTTTACTTGTATCTGGTAGGGGAAGATCGATGTCGTCGCGAGAAATTTCTCCAGCAAGCAGCGCCGATAACTGTACCCTGTTATACGGCTTACATTGTTCGTCCCCAAATAAGAGAATTTCTTGATCTGGACAATGGTTCAACAATTCGTCAGTAAACCTAATCCCCACAGGGCCACTGCCTATGACGATAACTCGTGATGGGCTCTGCGATTTAACAGAAGCTATTAGGCGCCTGTTATCGGAATCTGTTTTAATTGGACAATTAACTATTGCACCCATTGCATACATTTCATTCACAAAAAAAACCTGCCGGCAGGCCACATTAATGCGTGTCTGGTCAGCAGGCTCCGTTACCTGGAAAAGAAAATGGTGAGAAAGTTAAACTTTCTGAAATGAATAATGCATAAACAGTGCCAAAAATTTATTATTTCTTAACCTTATGAAAAATAAAGGGATTTGTTTTTTTCTGCGCGTCACTCTGAATCCCTGATGGTTGATATGGTTATTGGCCAACCTCGATTGCCATCATTTGGTGCGTAGATTGTTTCGGGGAGAGATTAGATATGCTTTTCAGGAATTAAACTGCAAATCTTCTAAGCGTTCGGTGTTCTGTGAACCAGTCGGCCAAAGAAAATGCCTACTTCAAACAGTAGCCACATGGGTACTGCCAACAGGGTTTGAGAAATAACGTCTGGGGGTGTCAGTAACATGCCAAATACGAAACACAGCACGAAAACATAAGGGCGTTTTTTGGCGAGCGCATTGGGATCCACTGCTCCGATCCAGGAAAGAATCACTACCGCGATGGGGATTTCAAAGCTCAAACCGAAGGCAAAAAATAGTTTAAGTACAAAATCCAGATAGCTGCGGATATCGGTCATCACTGCGACACCTTCCGGACCGACACCGGTGAAGAACATAAATACCAGTGGAAAGACTACGTAGTACGCAAAGGCCATGCCGGCATAAAAGAGTAGTACGCTGGAGAAGAAAAGCGGAAGGACAATTTTCTTTTCCCGTTGGTATAACCCCGGTGCTACAAATGCCCACACTTGGTAGAGGATAAACGGCATGGCGGCAAACATGGACAACACAAGAGTCAGTTTAAACGGCGTGAGAAACGGGGAGGCCACATCTGTGGCAATCATTGAGGATGTTTCGGGCAGATGTTGTCTCAATGGTTCGGCGACATAGAGATAGAGTTCATTGCTGAAAGCAAACAGGCCGACAAAAATCAGCAAAACTGCAACCATGCAGCGCAGCAGGCGATTCCTCAACTCAATGACGTGTTGTATCAAGGGTTGGTTAGTTAGTTCATTTTCGGTCATTTTGGACTGTCGTCAGGGTTTTTCACAGAGCCCCCCGAGGGGGTGTCAGAGGCGTCGTTTTCGCTATTTTTATGGGTTGCGTCTTTCTCTGAGAAAGGTGGCGCCATCATCTTTTCAAGTTCAGATTTACCGGACTTCAGGTCTCGCATAATTTGCTCGTTATGCAGCTGCCGTTTTACGTCATCCATACCGACTTCGTTTTCCAGCTCTTTGCGAACCGCGGCAAACGCCTGTCTTGCTCTCCCAAGCCACAGGGTGATGGTTCGCATGGCCTGGGGTAATCGCTGAGGTCCCATGACCACCAGAGTGATAACGGCGATGAGCAGCAGTTCCATGAAGCCGATGTCAAACATGGATCAATTAACCTGAGGGTTGATGAGAAGCGAGGGTGTGCCAGACGTGTCACGCATTACGTGTGGTTATTCTGCCGCGTCTTTCTTTTCGACAGTTTTTTCACTGCGCTGCTCGATATTATCGGTAGAGGGCGTGTCTTCTGCTTGGCCGTCTGATTCTTTATCTGATTTGTCGTCGGATACCGAATCCTTAAAACCTTTTACGGCTCCGCCGAGATCAGAACCGATATTTTTCAATTTTTTGGTGCCAAAAATAAGCGCAACAATTACCAGAATAATTAACAGTTCCTGCCAGCCAAAGCCCATAACTATGTCTCTTTTTAACGTAACTAATTTAATGTAACTAATTTAATGCAACTAATTTAATGCAAGGACGTTAGTTGAATTAATTTTGGTCGCGCCGGGCCTTTTCTACAAGGCCCGATAAATCAAACCGGCGTTCCAACTCATCGAGTACCGATTGGGCGCTTTCTCCCAAATGGGACAGCATCACCAACGAATGAAACCATAAATCAGCGGTTTCATAGATCAGCTTGTCAGTTTTCCCGCTGACCTCGGCATCTCTGGCCGCCAGTATGGTTTCAATACTTTCCTCGCCCACCTTTTCAAGGATCTTATTTAAGCCCTTGTGATGGAGACTGGAAACATAAGATTCCTCCGGTGAGGACTGCCTACGTGCTTCCAGTACTTCTGTTAATTTTGCTAGTACATCAGTGCTCATGAATACGCTTCTTTAATCATCAATACATGGCTTGGATGGTGCGTGCCCAGGGCCATGAAAATTTGTCGTGGTTATGAATAAATATCGCCGGGTTCTTTCAGAACCGGGTCGACAGTGTGCCATGCCCCATCGCGCAATACCCGGTAAAAACAGGACTCTCTCCCTGTGTGGCAGGCAATGCCACCTAGCTGCTCAATTTGTAACACGATCACATCGCTGTCACAGTCCAGCCTGATCTCTTGTACCTTCTGTACATGGCCGGATTCCTCACCTTTTCGCCACAATTTCTTGCGTGAGCGAGACCAATAGACAGCGCGCTGCTCAGTTGCTGTGAGTGAAAGTGATTCACGGTTCATCCAAGCCACCATTAGCACGCGGCCGGTTTTGGCATCCTGTGCGACGGCGGGGAGTAGGCCGTCTTCATTCCAGTTAATTTCATCGAGAAAGTCAGTCATGGGCGACATTATGACAGTTGTGGCTCTATGGGCAATATGGATTTTTTGCAATGGGACCGGTGTGATTGAGTCTTGGGTATGAGTCAGCGACTTATCTCAGAATCAATAGCACCATGCCCACCCCGGCCAAAATCAGACTGTTGGCAGGTATTTGTTGCGCGCTTTCCGCCCAATGGGGAAATGCCAGGCCCAGGCCCGTACCCACGAACGCAGCTCCAGCCCAGGTTTTCAAACGGCTCCTGGGTTCAACGGAAGGACAAAGGTGAACTGCTTTTCGGGGTCTTACCTCTCCCGCCTGAAGTTTTTCGAGGGTTTGGAAAACCATTTGAGGTAGTTGGGGAAACTGTTCCAGCCACTCCGGGCCATGGCGTTTCAGTTGTTCCACCAGCGCATTTGGCTTGAACCGTTGTTTTAACCAGCGCTCAAGAAACGGGTGAGCGGTAGCCCACAAGTCGAGATCCGGGTAGAGCTGCCTGCCCAATCCTTCGATATTAAGCAAGGTTTTTTGCAATAGGACCAATGATGGCTGTACTTCCATATCAAAGCGGCGGGCGGTGCGGAATAGGCTGACCAAGAGCAGCCCAAAGGATATTTCTCGCAGTGGCCGTTCAAAAATAGGTTCGCAAACTGTGCGAATAGCTGCGGTAAAGTCACCGACATTAGTATCTTCGGGAACCCAGCCTGATAACACGTGAAGTTCGGCCACCTGACGGTAGTCACGGCGGAATATGGCTAAAAGGTTACGGGCCAGATAGTACTGATCCGCCTCCGTCAGCGTACCCATAATGGCGCAGTCTACAGCCAGGTATTTAGGCTCGTCGGGCTTGCTTGGGTCGACAAAAATATTGCCGGGATGCATATCAGCATGGAAAAAGTTGTGTTCAAACACCTGAGTAAAGAAAATTTCTACGCCGCGTTCGGCCAGCACTTTGAAATTGGTGTTGTGTTGTTGCAGGGTTTCCACATCGGTGACAGGGGTCGCATAAATACGCTCCATCACCATGACCTTTTCATTGGTGTGAGACCAATGAATCTCTGGCACATAGAGCATCGACGAACCGTCGAAATTGCGTCGCAACAGGGAGGCATTGGCGGCCTCACGCTGTAAGTTAAGCTCATCAAAAATAGTATTGCGATAATCGCTAACCACTTCAGTGAGTCTCATTCGCCGGCCATCAAGTGTGTTGGCTTCCAGCCATTTTGCCATGGAGGACATCAGCTTGATGTCTTGCTCGATGGTCTTTTCAATCCCGGGTCGAATGGCTTTTACAACGACTTCGCGGCCATCGGGCAGCACGGCGGCATGAACCTGAGCGACCGAGGCCGAGGCCAGTGGCTCGCGATCAAATTGCATAAACAGGTTGTCGATACGGTCATCCAGTGCTTCTTCAACAATGGCGACGAACTGATCTTTGTCGAAAGGTGGTACGTTGTCCTGAAGGTGGTCCAGTTCTTCACAGATGTCGCTGGGAATTAAATCCGGACGGGTAGAGAGCAGTTGGCCAAACTTAATAAAAATTGGGCCAAGATCCTCGAGGGCACAACGGAGTCGTTCTCCGCGAGGTCGCTTAGGTTCAGGTAGTAATTTATTGATTTTAAGTAGTAGTTTGGCGCTCCGAGGTAATTTCTCTTCATCGAGAAATGTATCCAGCCGATAGCGGGTGGCGGTTCGGATGATGGTAGCCAGTCGATTGATTCGTGACACGCTTAACTATTCCCGTTCTCTGGTGTGCTCGTACCTGGCTTGTCGGCACCTTGTTTGTCTAGCTGAACTTTTAGTTTGTTGACCCGTGCGGCCAGCCGGTCTACATCATTGGCGGTGTGTTTGACTTCGGTGGTAAAGTTATCGACTTCGCTTCGGCTCGGCGTCAACCGAACCTCTTCCTGGCTAAACTCAGCCGCTGCAGTACCGGCTCGCTCTGCTACCTGTTGCTTCCACTTGGCCGATGAACGCAGGGATTCGCCGATCAAATGGGCGGGAACATCACCAACTAACTGGGCAAGGGCTGCCTCCCAGTCAATATCCAGGTTTTTAAGAATTTTTTTAATTTGGCGAAGTAGATCGTGATCACCGCGAACTTCCACACCGGTATCAAAAAAGGACACTCGGTCCTGACCATCGGTCGCCAGTGATGCCAGTGATAGTGCGCTACCTCTCAGGGTTGTATCAGGGTCGCCCTCATACTGTGCCACCAGGCTAATGTCTTTTTCACCGTGAATGGCATAAAAGGTCAGGGGCGGTAGGGTGCATTCTACCGCAAGGACTTTTCCGGCCAGCTCGCCAATGGCATTTTGGGTGGCCGGATCGTATGTCAGTGCTTTATTTATGGCCGCCTCAACACCCATCAGCGTGGTACTCTGAAGTGCCTTTAGAGGGTCGTTAGAAAAGAAGTCAAAAATCAAGCTTTGAAACCTCGATGAAGAGCCACGATGCCACCGGTCATATTATGATACTCGGTGTTCACAAACCCGGCTTCATCCATCATGCCCTTCAGGGTTTCCTGGTCCGGGTGCATGCGAATCGACTCCGCCAGATATTGATAGCTCTCAGTATCGTTGGCCACCAGTCCCCCTATTTTGGGAAGCAGGTTAAATGAGTAGAAATCGTAAGCTTTTTTGAGCAAACCGTTCGATGGTTTTGAAAACTCCAGAACCAGTAAACGGCCGCCGGGTTTCAAAATGCGGTTCATAGAACGCAAGGCTAAATCCTTGTCTGTTACATTGCGAAGACCAAAAGCAATCGTAATACAGTCAAAGGTATTATCGGGGAAGGGAAGATATTGGGCATCGGCCTGAGCATAGCGTACGTTGCCAGCTACCCCGTGATCCACGAGTTTGTCGCGGCCGACCTTTAGCATGGAATCATTAATATCTGCCAGAATGACTTCGCCCGTTGGCCCTACCAACTTGGAAAACTTGGCGGTGAGATCACCTGTGCCACCGGCAATATCCAGTACCCGGTGTCCGGGTCGAACACCAGAAAGCTCAATGGTATATCGCTTCCACAGGCGGTGAACGCCTCCGGACATCAGGTCATTCATCAGGTCGTATTTGCCTGCCACTGAATGAAAAACATCAGCCACGTGGGAGGCTTTTTCTTCAACGGGCACGGTTTTAAAACCGAAGTGGGTGGTTTTGTTGTCTGTCATAGCCGTCTTGTTGTCTGCCGTGGCCCTAAAGCCAGATTTTTAGAGGTCGACATTGTACACCGACACAACGCGGGTGTCCCCGTGGTCAATGGATCGATTCACGGTTTCACTGACAGATGTCAAGCATCAGCTGCTGTGGATATACAGCGGCTAAAAGACGCGGAACATTGATCTAAGATCAGGGCTTTGGCTGGAGGGGGGGGAGACATCGACCTCTATATCAGTTGGGCTAATAGAGGTCGAAGTCGCGATTAACCAATATACCTTTCGCGTTTTGATTGCTTTAGTCGAGCGAGGTCGACGATGATCAGTCCGTCTACGCAGTTGGAAAAGCTGGGGTCAATATTAAACCCGGCAAATTGCACACCGCCAAAATCGCAAACTTCGGTGTACTGTTTGTAGAGAGTTGGGACACTGAGGTTCATGTGGGCCAGCTCACTTTTAAGCTGGGTGAATTCAGCTTTTTGGTTGTTCCCGGGAAATTTTTCTGCCAGTTCGAGCTCTCGTTCAGGGCTAATCCGGTAGGGTAATTTGGGTTCTGCCAATTTCTGAAGTGTGGGGTAGTGACGGCTATAAAAATAAACCAGCATTTCCATGGCCCATTCGGGATAAGCCGAACTTAAGGTAACCGGACCGAGCAGGTAACGGTAATGAGGGTTTTTACGGAGGAAGGCGCCAATACCGTACCAAAGATAATCCAGGCTGCGGCGTCCCCAGTACTTGGGTTGAACAAAGCTACGGCCAAGTTCCAGGCCCCGTTCCAGATAGGGCTTCATTGATGTGGTGTAGTTGAACAATTCGCTGGAGTAGAGGTGGTTCTCCCCTAGGCTGTCCACACAGGCCGAAGCATCACAGAAGCGATAGGCTCCGGCAATTTCCAGCTCGTCATCGTCCCATAAAATTAGCTGGAAATATCGGCGGTCGTAGTTGTCGATATCGCGCCGGCTTCCGGTACCTTCGCCAACGGCACGAAACGCAATTTCACGTAGTCGGCCAATCTCGCGCATGATCAGAGAGTTTTGCCGATAGCGATACAGGTAGATGAGTTTACCATCTCCCGTTTCCCCAAGAAGCTCACACTGCTTCACTTCATCTCTTAGCAATGCTCTGTTTTCTGGGTGGGCAATGGCGGTAACGGTGCTAAAAGTCCCGGACTTGTTTTGTCCAATACGGTAGAGGTGTCGTTTAAAAAGTTTGGATTTTTCCTTGAGAGGGACGTTGATCTGTTGGTAGCTGTCATAACTGATGAGATCGCCAATTCGGATATCGACACAGTTACGGGCTTGTTTAAACATTTCTCGCACCAGTAGCAAGGTGGATAGCGGTTTAGCCACCAGTGACACGCTGTAAAACAGTGCGGAGTTTCGGCCATCTACAAAAACAGGAAGTATTGGCGCTTTGCTGTTAATGGCCATGCGCAGAAAACCGCTGTGCCATGTGCCATCGCGAACGCCCTGCGGGCTGAGTCGAGACACTTCGCCGGCGGGAAAGATGATTAATGCACCCTCGTTGTCCAGATGGCTGCGAATCGCCTGCAGGTTTTGCCGGCTGGTATTCCCGCCCATATTGTCTACTGGTAACAGCAGGTTGTGCAGTGGCCTCAGGGTGTACAGCAACTCATTGGCGACAACTTTGACATCAGGGCGAGTTTCTCTAACGAGCTTCAGTAATGCCAGGCCATCCAGGGAGCCGATGGGATGGTTGGCAATAATGACGACCCGCCCCTGGGCTGGAATACGTTGCCGCTCATCATCCCGGGCGCTGTAGCGAAAATCAAAGTAGTCCAGCACTTGCTCAACGAAATTAAAGCCTTCAAGGTGCGGGTAGTCCATTTCGAACTGCTGAAATCGCTTTTCGCGGAATAGCATTCTGAGTACCCGAACTATTGGGCGTACCAGGCGTGGGTGACGCTGGTAAAAGTCGGGGTATTTATCCTGAATAAAACTATCTACGTTGAGCATTGGCGGGTTGCCTCCTTTTACCTGCCAGCCTATCGCTGTTTTATGACAGTATTCTTAACGATTCATGTCATAAATATGTCAGCATTTGAGGGCCCTTATTTAACGGGTTTCTTGGTGGCTTCGCGGCTGTGATTAAAAATCAGAACACCGTCTTCTATGGGCTTGTCTCTCAGTAATTTTTTGTCCCGGTTATAATTCTGGGGGTTAATCCAGGGTTCGTGGTCACCTTGTTTGGGAAAGAGGTGCATGGACCGTTGTATGTAACCAGAAGAAAAATCCGTTATCCAGGGGCGAGCAGACATATTGCGGTCTTTATCCCGTAGCTGGGGGGTGCATTGGCGATGACCTGTCGCGTCCATATGGTTAATAATTTTACCTGCATACTCTGCGATTAGATCGGCGTGAAGGGTCCAGGACGCGTTGATATAACCGAATGTAGATATTAGATTGGGAACACCAGAACACATGATGCCCTTGTAGGTATAGGTCTTGGAAAAATTGACGGGCTCATCATCCACCTCAAACTGTGTGTCTCCGAGTACGGATAGTTTTAGCCCCGTGGCAGTGACAATGATGTCTGCTTCCAGAGACTGTCCTGACGCCAGCTCAACACCTGTTTCGGTAAACCTGTCGATATGATCTGTGACCACAGAAGCTTTTCCGGATTTGATAGCCTTAAAGAAATCATTATTAGGAACGATGCACAAACGTTGATCCCAAGGGGCGTAGCTCGGCGTGAAGTGAGTGTCGACTGCTTCCTTATTTCCTAGTGTTTTGCCGATTCTTTTCAATAGAAAGCGTTTGATTTTATCTGGACGAGTGCGCGTCGCTCGGTAGAAGAATTGTTGTAGCGAGGTATTTTTCCAGCGAGTAATTGCGTAAGCCCATTGTTCGGGGAGTATCTTTCTTAAAAAGTTGGCGACAATGTCTCGGTCGGGCAATGCCAGGAAGTAGGAGGGTGAGCGTTGCAGCATTACCACCTGTTCGGCCATTTTGGCTAATTCCGGTACTAGGGTGGCCGCTGTAGCACCGGAACCAATAACGATGATTTTTTTGCCCTGACAGTTTAGGTCTGTGGGCCACTTCTGTGGATGAACGATCTGGCCTTTAAAGCGTTCACGGCCGCTGAAGTTAGGGGTATAGCCAGCCTGATATTGATAGTAGCCAGCACACATGAGTAGAAAGTTACACTGATATTTAACCGTTTCTCCTGTGTCGGTACGTTGAATTTCAATGGTCCAGCGAGCATGTTCGGTTGACCAAGAGGCCTTTGTTACCCTTTGTTCATAACGAATGTGTTGGTCAATATTGTATTCTTTAGCCGTTTCTATGAGGTAGTTGAGGATCGACGGGCCGTCGGCAATGGCCTTCTCGTGACACCAGGGTTTGAAACTGTATCCCAGCGTATGCATGTCGCTGTCAGATCGGACGCCTGGATAGCGGAAAATATCCCAGGTTCCCCCCATTGACTTTCGGCTCTCCAGAATAAGGTAACTTTTATTGGGACACAGGTTTTGCAGGTGGCAGGCGGAGCCGATACCAGAAAGTCCGGCACCAACAATCACAACATCAACATATTGAATCACCGCGCTTATCCCGCCTGCCGTTTTTTTATCGAGACGCGTTGCGATGTTGTGACTACTGTGGTCTGTTTAATGCGGGCTATATCCATCTTTACGGATTAAATCTGTCGCTTTATCGATATCCAGCTCTTCAATGGGCGAGGCCAAATAATAAGGTAGCTCCACGGCTTGTTCGCTAAGTTGGATGATTTTACCTTCCTGTAGGCGCTCAATAACAGAATGAAGGGTTTCCTCTAAATTCTGGGGGGCTTGTTGATACTGGACGCGCATGTAATCTACTAATTCTTGAATAGTATGCTGGCCATCGGCTAGGGACACGACAATACCCATCCAGTCATCTAGGGGTGTTGTGTTGCCGGGTTGACTGATATCGGCTAACGCAACCTCATTGTTTGTGCGAGTGAAAATAGCGGTGCGGTAAAAATAGGCTGTGTTTTCCATGGGGCGAATCTTTTCTGCTTAATTAAAGGTTATAGACATATAAAAAGAGAGCTTAACTTAACTGGAAAACCGGAGATACACGATGTTTTACGAACAAAAGTTACCTTTTGTTGGTCATAGATCAACAATGGGTTGTGGGGTATCGCAGTTTTTGACCTTGATGATGGGTTTTTGTTATCGCAGCCCTTGTTGTGCTGACTTTTCAGTAGTTCGCAATATGAATATACTGGCGAACTGATCTACTGACAGCTGGGCTGATGGATGGTAACCGGGTTTTACTCTCGCTGGCGTAATTTGATGTCAGAAAAATGTTTGTAAATCAGTTGGTTGTCTTCAGTGTTGTGGTGGTCATACGCTACACAAAATAAATGCTTAACGTCCTAATATGATGAGCTACAGGTAATATCTATGAAATATTTAAGTATCTTCTTCGGGCTTGTTTTTTCCGCCTTTTCATTCGCCAGCACCCTTGAAGAAGGTTACACCGAAATTCGAGCTGGAAACCTAAAAGAAGGGTTTTCGATTATCTTGCCCCTTGCTGAAAAGGGCGATGCCGACGCGCAATATGGTCTGGCTATTTTGTACAAAGAGGGCTGGGGAACGGATATAGACCTGGAAAAGTCTCTGGAATACTATGAAAAAGCAGCCAAGCAGGGCCACGTTAACGCCATGTTTTATACTGCGGGAGCCTATCAATCCGGTTCAGGTGTAACACAAGACTATTCCGTCGCGGCAAAATGGTATGAGCAGGCAGCAAATAAAGGACATGCGCCGGCAATGTATGGGTTGGGAAGTTTGTACTATAACGGGATGGGCGTTGCGCGGGATGACTTAAAGGCCGATACATGGATTACTAAGTCCGCCGATGCCGGATTCCCCCTTGCTGTTGAGTTTTTGAAGCAACAAATGAAAAGGTGAGTTGTTTGATGCCCGGCCATATGTGTTGTGAATAATATATCCGTGGATGAATCATTTTAACAATCTGAAATTAGCTGAAACCAAAAGGATGTGGTACATCTTTCTGGCCTTTTTAGTGTCTGGTGTCGCGGGTATAGCCGTTGGATTGTCTCTCGTGTTGATGGTTGGCTGGGGGTTAAGTTCTGGACCCAATTTTTATTCAACGATTGGAAAAATATTTTCCATAAGTATTGCCGTATTCGTGACATTTTTTGTGGCTAGAAAATTGACAGCTCTTGTCTGTGAAAAAGTTAAATTGCCATGCCCCCTTTGTCACCATGCTACATTGGAAGAGCAGCATACACTGCAGTGTCAGCCAGTTAAGTATGAGTGTAAACACTGTCGTAGCGTTTATAGGGATGGGAAGTTGGTCACAAAGTAAGGCGGTTTAAAAGGGTAGAACCTAGGAAAACAGAACCTAGGAAAAAAGCGAAGACGAAGATTAATAAATTAGAATAAAGCGCTGTAAAAACCCATATAGACAAAGGTCAGACAAGACCTTGATTAAAAGCCTTGTCCGACCTTTCCAGTGTGTTCGTTGTTTTGTCTTAAGCGGCTTCCTGGCAGGCAGAAACCTGACCTTCCAGATACTGGATAATCTCTGAGGACTCATACATCCAGCGAACATTGCCTGGATTCTCTTCAATTCTTAGGCAGGGAACCTTTAGCTTTCCGCCACCCTCTACCAGTTCTTTTTTACTGGCTTCACAGCGTTTTGCATCCACTGTTTGAATATTTAAGCTGTTTCGTTTCATCGCTCGACGAACCTTCACACAGAAGGGGCAGGCTGGGTATTGATACAAGGACAACTTAGCAGTTTGCCGATCTATTTTTACCTGCAGAGCGGAATCTCTTTTAATGCTTTTGGGAGTGAAAACCCAGTTAAAGAATAAAATCAATGAACCTAAAATCCAGCGAACTACCTGCATAACAATACCTGTCTAAAACAAAGAAAAAATGACCACTGAGAGGTGGCCAAAGAAAGCGCGAGAAGTATACCTAAGTGGGTTGGTGCGACCAATAGGAATAATGCGTGAAAATGGAGCGGGGTACGAGGTTCGAACTCGCGACATTCAGCTTGGGAAGCTGACACTCTACCAACTGAGTTAACCCCGCATACGTCGGTCTATAATATCTCAGCTGTTGATAAATATCAGCTGCACCAGTTCACAGGGTGTTACCTAGTGGATGCTCTGGTTTGTCTGTACCGGTTAAACGGTAATGTCAGACCATACTGCCAGTTCATTGCCACTGGGCTCGGTAAAATGAAAGCGGCAGCCGCCAGGAAACGAAAATATTGGTTTTACGATGATCCCGCCTGCGCGCTCAATGTTGGCTTGGGTTGCTTTGAGGTCATGGCTATAGAGAACAATAAGTGCGGCCCCATGTTCGCTGGACGACTTCAATTCAGACTTAAAGAATCCTCCGTCAATGCCTTGATTTGAGAATGCAATGTAGTCCGGGCCATATTTCTGGAATGACCAATGAAACGCAGTTTCAAAAAAAGCCTGGGTTGCCTGAATATTGCTGGCTGGGAATTCGACGTAATTTATCTTTTCATGCTCGTTCATTGTTTATTTCCACTTGCGTCAGACATGTTAAGTATGAGGGCAATAGGTGATAAGAAAAAATAGCCGTGTTATCTGCTGGAAAGCATCTGGTTACGTCACTATCGAATAGCTTAATTTGTACTGACCTTATGTTAAAATCAGAGCTGTTGCGCAAGCCTAAAAGCCCTGCCTGCAAGTTAGCTCCAACCTTTCTTACTATAACCGGCAGCGGCGTTAAACCATTATGCTACGACTCAGTGACCTACAACTACCGCTCAATCATACCGATGACGAACTGCACGCTGCTATTCTTAGCCGGTTGAATGTCCGTGACGAGGAGCTGTTGAGCTTTAATCTGTTTAAACGGAGCTACGATGCCCGCAAGAAAGCCAATATCCAGCTAATCTATCAGCTCGATGTAATCTTAACCGATAGCGCAGAACAGCGGGTACTAGAGCAGTTTGCCGACCAGTCTTTTGTAAGGCCAAGCCCCGATACGGCCTATCATTTTGTTGCAGATGTCAGGGATGAGTTTCCAGTTGGAAAGCAGCAGCGTCCCATCGTTATTGGCTTTGGCCCCTGTGGTATTTTGGCCGCATTGGTGCTGGCGCAAATGGGCTTCAAACCCATTGTGCTAGAGCGAGGCCAGGAGGTTCGACAGCGCACAAAGGACACTTGGGGGCTGTGGCGAGAGGGAAAGCTTAATACCGAATCAAATGTGCAATACGGTGAGGGAGGCGCGGGCACTTTCTCTGATGGAAAACTGTATAGCCAGGTTAAAGACAAGCGTCATCTGGGTCGCAAGGTGCTTACTGAATTTGTAAAGGCGGGTGCTCCAGAAGAAATCATGTATGTCAGCAAACCACATATTGGCACCTTTAAGTTGGTGACCATGGTTGAAAATATCCGTAAGGAAATCATTGCCCTTGGTGGCGAGATTCGCTTTGGCAGTAAAGTGGAAACTATTCATCGAGAAGCATTGGATGAATGTGAAGAACAAGCTCAGGAACAGGGGCAAAGCTTAGGCCAGATTACCGGGGTCACGCTCAGTACTGGTGAAACACTGGAGAGCCGACATATTATTTTGGCCATCGGTCATAGTGCTCGGGACAGTTTCCAAATGTTGCTGGAGCAGGGGGTCTATATTGAACCCAAGCCGTTCTCCATCGGCTTTCGTATCGAGCATCCGCAGGCGATTATTGACAAGGCCCGGTTTGGTGATCAAGCGGGTCATCCTATTTTGGGTGCGGCAGACTATAAGTTGGTGCATCACTGCAAGAACGGCCGAAGTGTTTACAGTTTTTGCATGTGCCCTGGAGGCACGGTTGTTGCGGCCACCTCAGAAGAGGGCGGTGTAGTGACCAACGGTATGTCGCAGTATTCACGCAACGAGCGCAATGCCAATTCTGCCATCGTGGTGGGGATAGAGCCGGAAAAAGATTATCCTGAACACCCCCTGGCTGGTATCGACTTGCAACGCCAGCTTGAAGCTCTGGCCTTTCAGTTGGGTGGTGAGAATTACTATGCTCCCGCACAATTGGTGGGCGACTTCCTCGAGGGAAGGCCATCGGCGGCGTTAGGGCGTGTTACGCCATCCTACACGCCCGGTATTAGTTTAGGTGACTTAAGTCCTGCTTTACCGGCGTTTGCCGTTGAGGCTATTCGTGAGGCCATTCCCGAATTTAATAAGAAAATTAAAGGATTTTCTATGCCAGATGCGGTGTTAACGGGAGTCGAAACCAGAACTTCAGCACCAATCTGCATCAAACGAGGGAAAGATTTCCAAAACATCAATACTCGAGGTTTATTTCCCGCTGGCGAGGGTGCCGGTTATGCCGGTGGTATATTGTCGGCAGGCATAGATGGGATAAAAGTTGCCGAAGCTGTGGCTTTGGATCTGTTGAAGTGAGCTCAACCAAGCCAGCTAAAATGTAACAATTCCAATAGCGTTGCCGCGGTTTTTTAAATTTGGCAATCTTTACTATGACGAATTGGTGGTGTTACCGGACCCATTGTCTTGGGTCGGTTAGGTAATATTCTTGTAACTCCTTGAACAACGCCGGATGCTTTAGGTATAACTGCTGGGGTTTTTCAAAAAAAGTTTCCGTAGCCACGGCAAAAAACTCTGCCGGATTGGTCGCGCCGTATTGATCCATCACCGTTTTATGGTGGTTTAAGCTTGCGCCCTTAAGCGTTTCAAACTCCTTCGATAGTACCGTGGCCCATGAACCGTAACTATTTTGTCGAAGTAGCGGTGCTCCGTTGGTTGAGCCGGAAGCGGCGTCCAATTGGTGGGCAAACTCATGTAACACTACATTGTGGCCATCGGTGAAATTTGACGCACCAGCGACCACATCATCCCAGGATAGTATCACCTTGCCATTACTCCAGGATTCCCCGGACAGGTTATGAGCGGCCATCGATACCGTGCCATCCGCTTGAAGCTGTTCGCGTTCAATTTTAAAGGCGGTAGGGTAGATCAAAATAGAATAGAGCTTCGGATACACAGCAGTTTTCGGATGATTAAGTAGTAGTAAACAAGCCTCCGCTGCGACACTCACTTTTATTTCATCGGTGATATCCAACCCTGCGCAACCCACAAAGCGTTTTTTGCTAATAAACAGGTTGATTAGCTGATGTAACCTGTATTTTTCATCAGGCTTAAGGACAGAGTAGACTGGCAAGTTAGCCGCTAAGGTCTCTGTCCATTTCTTCGGGAAAGGCTTATTGCGAATCCTGCGATTTCGCCATGCGGGTATATAGAAAGCCAGGAAAACAAATAAAATGATAACAATCAGCAGTAGGGCTGCAATCATGTTGGTGCTATTTAATTCCATCGGTATTGGGCTTTGTCTCGTTGGTGTTCGTAGCCTTTTCAGCCGTTTCCATATTTTCTGAAGCTGGTTCGGTACTGGGTGGTAAGTGCGCCAACTTAATGACAGCTTTTTGTAAGATCAACGTGTTTGGATAGGTAATTAAGTCATCATTTTTTCTGATGATCACGTGAAACAGCGAGATCTCTTCGATGATCCCTGAAATATCGTCATCTTTGTCCACAATTTTTACTGTATCGCCTACGCGATAGGGGAAGGCAAAGAAAATAATGAGGCTGGCCGTTATATTGCTGAGAATTGACCACTGGGCAAAGAGTGCTACCCCGAGAATGGCAAAAACGGAAGATAAAAATAACGATAGTTGGGAATATTCAATACCCAGAAATAAAAACAATAGAATGACAAAAAATCCAGACAATACTAGATTTATTGTTTTACTAATGTATTTTATTCGGTAGCTTTTGACTGATTTTTTTGCACCAATTTTTGAGATGGTTTGTGTCACAAAACTGATCGACAATAGGTAAGCCGCGAGTAATGATAAAATAACGACGATTTTCATGTTAAGTTTTTAATCCATTGAAAAATATTGACAATCTTCTTGTTCGAGTGAGCCATTAAAGGTTGGCTAAGTAATCGTATCATGCGATGTATTGCATAATAGGTCTTCACCTTAATATGCCTGTGACAATATTTTTGAGTAGATATTCTACCCATTAAGTATTGGGTAATTGTCGTTTCCACTTAAGTTTCTTTTCGATTGACGCGATAATCATCCCTGCAATATCTTTTCCTGTCGCTGACTCGATACCTTCCAATCCCGGTGATGAATTCACTTCCAGCAGCAGTGGCCCGGATTGTGACCTGATAATGTCGACGCCGGCTACTTGTAAGCCCAGAATTTTAGCGGCTTTGACGGCAAGTGCTCTCTCTTCCGGGGTTATTTTTACCACAGAGGCGGTGCCACCTTGGTGTATGTTTGCTCGAAATTCTCCCGGTGCTGCGGTTCGCTCAATTGAGGCGACAACTTTTCCATCAATCACAAAACACCGCAGGTCTTTGCCATTTGCTTCTTTGATGAATTTTTGTACCAATAAATTCGCCCTTAGTGACTTAAAGGCATTAATCACACTATCGGCCGCTTTCTTCGTCTCGGCCAAGACCACCCCCCGACCTTGAGTGCCCTCCAATAATTTAACAATTAAGGGTGCACCTCCAACCATATCGATTAGATCATTGGTATCCATGGGGGAGTTGGCGAAACCTGTCGTGGGAATATTAATGCCATTTTTAAGCATGAGCTGTAATGAAAAAAGTTTGTCTCTGGATTGGGCGATAGCATGTGAGGCATTGGTGGTATAAATACCCATGCTCTCAAATTGCCGCGTTAGCGCTGTCCCATAAAAAGTGACACTGGGTCGAATGCGGGTGATAACGGCCTCAACATCATTGAGTAGTTTCCCCCCCCCGGTAATGAGCTTCGGGTTCTAGTGCATCCAACTTCATATAGCACTGCTGGACATTCAAAAAGATCATCTCATGGCCACGTTCTTCCCCGGCCTCGAGTAATCTTTGGTTGCTATATAACTCTTCATCGCTGGCGAGGAGTCCGATTTTAAGGCCATCTTTGGCTGATTCTTCCCGCCCATACATGGTGGAGATTGCCTTGCTATTAACTTGCCCAAGAATGCACTTCTCGGAAGGGTCGACAATGAGACGATCCTGCATGGCCTCTCTGCCCAGTAGCATTCTGAACCCCATGGAGTCTCGGTTTGCCAGAGTGAGCTCTATGTCCCATAGATCATCGCCAAGTTTAATCGTGGCGCATACCACATACCGTGTTTCCGACAGCCCACTCGAGCTCTTCACGACCCGTTTATCAACAATGGGGCGCTCACATCGGATGACAGTCCGGCGATTATTTTGTATTGGGTGGATTTCAAAGCTCACCCAAGACTGCTTGCCACGGCGAAAAGGCTGGATGTTAAAGGCGTGAATCGAAGAGGTTTTTGCCCCGGAATCGACTCTGGCTTTGATGGCGGGAACTCCCAGCTCTGGAAATGAGCACCATTCTTCACTACCGATGACTTTTTTGGATGTGGGCTTACTCAATTTTTATCACTCTACTATTGGTTTGTATCGACAAATACGAAGCTGTCATTATGAATAACAGGCACGCGTTTTAGATCAAAGGGTGCGCTGTTGTCACTTTATCTGGCGTTCCAACCAGTTTTTGGCCACTTTATACGTGAATGATCTGGGCGGAAAGGATTAAACACATGTTTTCATACCCCTGTAACCTTTCTGTATAATGTATGACCTTTCTCGATTTACCGGCCGTTATGACCTACACCACCAAACAATATTCAGCCAAAGCGGCTGCACCGCTATTCTCCCATCGTAAATATTGGGCCGAGTGCTATGGCACGGCACCGTTTTTGCCCATGTCTCGGGTCGAAATGGATGTGTTGGGCTGGGATAGCTGCGATATTATTCTCGTCACGGGCGATGCTTATGTGGATCACCCCAGTTTTGGTATGGCGGTGATTGGTCGTAGTCTTGAAGCACAGGGCTTTCGCGTCGGCATTATTGACCAGCCTGACTGGCGCAATAAAGACGACTTTATGCGCCTCGGCAAGCCTAATCTGTTCTTTGGTGTTGCCGCCGGCAATATGGATTCGATGATCAATCGCTACACCGCCGATAAGCGCGTGCGTAGCGATGATGCCTACTCCCCCGATGATGAGGGTGGTAAGCGCCCCGACCGA
>DFBC01000033.1 GCA_002367235.1 Cellvibrionales bacterium UBA3090 | reverse complement strand
CCCGCTTTACCCACATCGCCCTCGACCCGCTCGTGATCGGAGTCATAGCCCCGGTGAGTGGCAAGGTCAAACGCAACCGACAACCCCTGCTGCCCAGCGGCTAGGTTCCGGCGATAAAAAGCATTGGATTCTTCCGCTGTAGAAAAACCAGCATATTGACGAACGGTCCAGGGCCGACCCGCATACATCGTCGCCTTTGGGCCACGCTTAAAGGGTGAAAAGCCAGGAAGGTTATCTTGATAGTCAAGGTCGGCAACATCTTCCGCAGTATAAAGTGGTTTTACATCAATGCCTTCCGGGGTTTTCCAGAGCAAATCATCGGGTGATTTACCCTTGGTTTCTTTGGTCGCCAAATCAACCCAATCTACATAAGAGTATTTGGAAATATCGGTCATTGATCATTACCTCAAAAAAATTCTGCCTGGTAAGGTATAGCTAAAATTACCGCTTCTCACCAGAGGATACGATGCTGGAGCAATGGAGTGACAACCCCAGCCATGTGCTCCACGCCAAACTTGTGGGCAACTATGCGGTAGCATGTCCATGCACACAAGGTCAAAATTATTCCCACAAACTCACATATTCTTTCAACAAATATGAATCCTACCCCTATTATCTGTTAATATTTAGCCTAAACTCACATATTTATAACAGAGCCTAACCATCGCTACTATCTCTCACTACCATGTCATCACCTGCCTTCACGGTATTCACCAAAGGCGGCTTAACCACGAGGTCTTACTGGCTCGCGCAGGCATAAACCCCGCCGCTGTTGAACAGACGGCCAATAGAGTCCATACCGATCAAGTTGCACGATTATTTCGCTTGGTTCAACAAGAGTTAGATGACGAATTTATGGGGTTTACTTCACAGCCCTGCAAATACGGGATCTTTGCAACCATCGGCGATCTCGTTAGCCACTGTAAAACTCTCGGCGAACTGCTTGAAAAAGTCGTTCATTTTTATGGGCTAATTACAGATGCCCTGCAGATGGAACTCCGGGTAGAGGGACACACCACTGAACTCAGTTTTAACCTGACCGAGCCCGAATTAGACCAAGGGCATTTTTTAACCGAGTATCTGATGGTAATTTGGCATCGTTTTCCCAGTTGGTATATTGCAGAAGCTATTCGCCTACGTGAAACACATTTTATTCACCCCATGCCACAGCACCACGATGAACTCCGCGTGATGTTTCCTGGCAACCTGTCCTTCAACCAAGCAAGAAACAGTTTGTTTTTTGATACCAAATACCTGGAAAAACCTTTAGTTCGCTCCGGGCGTGAGCTAGAGCTTTTTATAGCCAACCACCCAACTGACATTATGACCATACCGGGAGAGGACAACAGTCTTGAAGCACAGATTGAAAGGACTATTTTGCACCTAAGCAACGATCAATTACTGTTCCCCAAGGCCGGAGATTTGGCGACGGAAATGGGCATGAGCTCTCTCACTCTGTACCGACGCCTCCAGCAAGAAGGGACAAGCTATCAGAAGATAAAAGACAATATTCGAAGAGAGGTCGCCATTGATAAGCTGGTAAAAGAAGGGCTGTCTGTCGATGAGGTCTCAGCCGTCATTGGATTTGCCGAACCCCGATCATTCACGCGCGCTTTTAAACACTGGACGGGCCTATCGCCAAGAAATTACTGCAACTATCACAAAGTCCAATAATCCCTTGTGTCGCCCAGATTACTTACAGATCTAATCCCCCGCCCACGACAACCGTCTGGCCACTGATATAATTCGACTCCGGCAAACAGAACAAATAAACGGCATCCGCCGCTTCTTTCGGCGTCCCCTTACGCCCCAGAGGGATCATGCTTTCCACCATCTCCATGATCTGATCACTTACCCCCACTTTAATCTCGTGCCCCTGTACATTGATTGTTGATGCATCGCTTGCGGCCTCAGTTAACCGCGTCTGAATAAAGCCAAAAGCTACCGCATTAACATTGACGTTATAGCGACCCCACTCTTTGCACAGTGTCTTGGTCATCCCCACGACTCCGGCTTTAGCGGCTGAATAGGCCAGTTGACCCGGATTGCCATTGAGGCCAGAAACTGACGATATATTCACGACCTTACGATAAACATCATCCCCCGCTTTTTTGCCCTCTGAGTGAAATTTTTTGATGTAAGGCTGAGCTGCCTTCAATATTCGATAAGGGGCCGTCATATGCACGTCGACCATGGCATACCATTGCTCATCATCCATTTTCTGAATAACGTTATCCCAAGTGTAACCAGCATTGTTGACAATAATGTCCAGCCCGGCAAAAGAATTGATGGCGCGCTCGACAAAACGCTCACCAAAATCTTCCTCCGTGACACTGCCGACACAAGTTACCGCTTGGGAACCAATCGCTTGAATATCCCCCACCAACTGATTGGCCAGGTCGGCATCCAAATCATTGACCACCAGCAACGCACCCTCTGAAGCCAACTTAAGTGCAATCTCTCGCCCGATACCACGACCAGCCCCACTCACCAAGGCCACCTTACCTTTCAATTTACTCATTGTTATAACTCCACTCACTGACTCAGTTCTGGGTACTATTTCGGGTAGATACTTGTTGATGCCAGGCAATGAGAGAAGCACAATCATCCGGTATTCTGGCTTTAACCCAGCCGCTAAACTCTATAAACACAAATGCCGCGATATCGGCTACTGTGAAATGATCACCCACCATAAAATCACGCCCTTCTAGATGCTGGTTCAGGACGCTATAAAAAGTCTGGATTCGCTTTTGCCCCCGATCGACCAACTGAGGGATTTGCTCGTAGGAAACAGGTCCCGGCAAGCTTCGTCCCGCGAAAGCAGGCGCAGAATTACGCAGCACTTCTGCCACGGCTAAAAAGCCCTCGGAAAAACAACGATGATCCCAGCTTAAAACCAATGCTCGGGATAATGGATCCGTACCCATCAACGGTTTTTCAGGGTACAGATCCTCGAGGTAACTAAGAATACCAATGACCTCGGTCATGACCATTCCGTCATCAAGAACCAATGCGGGAACTGTCCCCCAGCTATTGATTAGCGTGTAGGGCTCACTCAAGTGTTCTTTTGACATGAGGTCCACAAGTTCCGTCTCAAGATCTATACCTTTCTCAGCAAGAAAAATATCGAGACGCTTGGGATTAGGTGCCGGGGGGTACGTATAAAGTTTCATAGCAGTGCTCCATTGACTGAGCAAAACTATAGCGCTTTTAACTGATACACATAAGTCTGTGTCACTCGGCTCTTTATACTTAAACAGCCTTGGAGAGGAAAATGATAATTGCTAGTTATTCATCAGGATAAAAATCAGGGCACAGGAGGCTACAAGAAATTTCCTCACCATGTTCATGACATAACGATTCTAGAAATGGCGCATAAGCCGCAGGGATACCACCATCTCGATGTAACCAGTTCCACACATGTTGCTGCCTAATGGAACGACCGGTCTTCTTTGATACTGCATTGGCCAGAGCAGTCTGCCCTCCAACAATTTCTACAACTCGATTCAATGCCTCTTCCGGGGTCATTACTTACTTCCTGTTTATTATTTAAAAATAATAACCAGAGATGGCCCGTCATACAACTAAAGTTGTCCACCTATTACAACATATGTTGTAATATCCACAGCAATGGACACAATGGCAGATCGAATTAAAGCTGCTCGGTTAAAATCAGGCCTGTCTCAAGCTGAACTCTCCGAACAGACCCACCTTACTCAGCAGATGATATCCAAGCTGGAAAGCGGCCGTTCCCGATCTACATCGGCCATTTTCGCCATTGCTAAAGCTTTACATGTCTCCGCCTACTGGCTGTGGCTTGGTGCAGACTCGAATTTCCACCAGGGTTCTAATGCCGCTTTTTTTGATGATAAATCACTGTCTGATGCCTGGCTTTTGCTCTCGGATCAGCAACGCGATGAAATCTGTAAATATATATTGCAACTTAGTCAATACGATCCTGAGAAATAGCCCCATAGAAACACACTCCGACCAATACAACCTAAGTTGTTAGGCTGTTTCGTTAACAGTATGATGTCGCTAAAATTGAACTCATTGAAATTTACATCCATTAGCAAAAGGACTTGCACAGTGAAGCTAGACATCAGGGATCGGGACCAACTCCTGCACATTCTTATCCAAACACACAGGCTTGCCAAAATTGCGCTATCACTCAATGCGATTAGCGGCCATGAACAGAATTTGATTCTTCAAGACATACAACAAGCTTCGAATATTCTTCGTAGACCCACCAGCCCCACCCAAGAAGTGATAGATTAACTAGCCCCACCTAGGCTAGACGACTAAAATTGCCTTAACCAAGGCAAGGTAACGCAGCACTTAACCAAAGTGTTCCACCCGGGTAACGAAATAACTTTTGGGCATTACCTTGGTTTAGCGACATTTGCGGTAACAACCTTCCGTCAGCTAGGCTAGTAACATGAACGCAACCATAAAATTAAACGACCCTTCATTACTTAAAACCCAAGCTTTCATTGATGGCCAGTGGGTCAACGCGGATAGCGGAAACCTGTTGGTCGTGACAAACCCGGCCAACAATGAATCCCTGGCAGAGGTCGCCAACGGTGGTACCGCAGAAACCCGGAGAATGATCGACGCGGCTCATCGCGCCCAAAAACTGTGGGCAGCAACCACTGCCAAAGCGCGAGCCGCTCTACTGCGGAAATGGTACAACCTGATTCTTGAAAATCAGGAAGACCTGGCCCAAATTCTCACCGCTGAACAGGGGAAACCCCTGGCCGAGGCTCGTGGCGAAATTCTCTACGGTGCAAACTATGTTGAGTGGTTTGCCGAAGAGGCGAAACGTATCTATGGCGATCTGATTCCCGCCCCTTCCAATGACAAGCGGTTAATGGTTATCAAACAGCCCGTAGGCGTAGTCGCCTGTATTACCCCCTGGAACTTCCCCAACGCCATGCTCACTCGAAAAATAGCGCCGGCATTGGCTGCAGGGTGCTCGGTGGTATGCAAGCCAGCCAGCGCCACACCACTCTCAGCACTGGCGGTTATTGCTCTGGCAGAACGTGCCGGGATGCCTAAAGGCCTCATCAATATCGTCGTGGGCAATACACAAGAAATTGGTGCGGAGCTAACCGGCAACCCTCGCGTAAAAAAACTCACGTTCACCGGCTCCACTGCCGTGGGAAAACAACTTATGGCCGCCTGTGCCGGCACAGTAAAACGTACGTCGATGGAGCTGGGGGGCAACGCACCCTTTATCGTTTTTGACGATGCCGATATCGATGCTGCCGTACAAGGTGCACTGATATCCAAATACCGCAATGCAGGACAAACCTGTGTTTGCTCCAACCGGCTGTTGATTCAGGCCGGTATTTATGACGAATTTGCCAAAAAACTCACTCAAGCTGTAAAAAATCTAAACCTGGGTATGGGGACAGCAGAGGGCGTCTCAATGGGCCCCCTGATAGATCAACAGGCCGCCGATGGCGTCTGCACCCTGCTTGAAGATGCCATCGGCAAAGGTGCCAATGTTCTCACTGGGGGCCGCAGATCAAAACTAGGTCAAAATTTTATAGAACCCACAGTACTCACCGAAGCCAGTCGGGATATGCGGCTATTTTCCGAAGAAATTTTTGGACCGGTAGCGCCGCTGTTTAAGTTTACTACTGAAGCGGAGGCCATCAAGCTCGCGAATGATACCGAGTTTGGCCTGGCCGCCTATTTTTACTCTCGCAACAATAGCCAAATCTGGCGTGTCGCCGAGCAATTGGAGTACGGCATTGTTGGAGTTAACGAGGGTATTATTTCCAATGAAATGGCTCCCTTTGGCGGCGTCAAACAGTCCGGGCAAGGGCGCGAAGGTTCCAAATACGGACTGGATGATTACCTGGAATTGAAATATATCTGCCTGAGCGGCATTGAGCCGTAAGCAATACCTGCCCCCTTCAACAACGGTTTGGAGGAAAGAATGAGCACATTTAATCAGCCACTCGGTGGCAATGACATGCCTCGCTTTTCAGGCCCGGGCACAATGTTCCGGTTACCCTCTCAGCCTACTGCGGCGGGTCTGGACATTTGCTTTGTCGGCGTGGGATTGGATATTGGCACGAGCAACCGCGCTGGCGCAAGATTCGCCCCCCGCCAAATCCGACAAGAGTCGGCCCTGATTCGCCCCTATTCCATGGCAACCGGTGCCGCACCTTTTGACAGCTTTCAAATTGCTGATGTCGGCGATGTCGCCTTGAATACATTTAATCTTTCAGCTGCGATAAAAATCATTACCGACTATTACATGGCATTGCTTGAATACCCGGTACTACCCTTTAGTTTGGGTGGCGACCACACGATTACCCTGCCAATTCTTCGGGCCGTTGCTAATAAATATGGTCCCGTCGGCGTTATTCATATCGATGCCCATACGGATACCAACGATACAATGTTTGGCGAAAGAATCACCCATGGCACTGTGTTTCGACGTGCGATCGAAGAAGGGTTAATCGAATCAACAAAAATGGCTCAAATCGGTGTAAGAGCGACAGGATACAGTGCCGATGATTTTGACTGGTCTCGCAAACAGGGGGTCAATGTGATCCCGGCTGAGACCTGTTGGCATAAATCTTTGACGCCCTTGATGACAGAAATCCGCCAGAAAATTGGAGCAGAAACACCAACCTACATTAGTTTTGACATCGACGGCCTCGACCCATCGGTAGCACCGGGAACAGGCACACCTGAACCCGGAGGGCTGACAGCAATTCAAGCACTGGAAATAATCCGGGGTTGCTACGGCCTCAATATCATTGGCGGAGATCTAGTCGAAGTTTCCCCACCCTATGACACTTCGGGCAATACCTCGCTGCTAGCCGCCAACCTGTTATTTGAAATGCTCTGTAGTCTGCCTGGCTGTATCCGCCACCAGTAAAGCAGATTTATAATACCCTTCCGACACCAACCAAATAGACTTGTTATTGTGAAATTAAATTATTCAATTGAAGGCTCGGGACAGCCGGTCATTCTGATGCACGGCATGTTTGGCTCACTGAGCAACCTCGGAGTCGTAGCCAGGCCTCTTACAGATAACTATACGGTCATTTCCGTTGACCTGCGTAATCATGGTGCGTCCCCTCACAGCCTTGAGATGGACTACGCCTGCATGGCCGACGATATTATCGAGTTAATGGATGATTTGAAGCTTAGCCAGGCCGCCCTACTTGGTCATTCCATGGGGGGCAAGGTTGGTATGCAGGTGGCCCTAAACCACCCGAAAAGAGTCAATAAACTTATCGTGGCAGACATCGCGCCCGTGGCATATAAACCAGACCGTCATGGCGGCGTACTTGAGGGATTAACAGCGCTCGCTGAAAAAAGACCGGACTCTCGAAAGGAGGCCGATCAGCTCCTGACAACATTTGTCGACGAGCCCTCAATACGTGCTTTTTTGTTGAAGAATCTGATTCGTGGAGCAGACGGAAAGTTTGATCTCCGCCTCTACATGGATGGCATTATCGGTAATTATTACGACACGCTAACACTGGCGCCAACCGGGGAACCTTTCCCCGGGCCTGTTCTGTTCATCAAAGGCGAAGACTCTGCGTATATTCAAGACAAGCACCGCAGTGAAGTGCTACGGCTATTCCCCCATGCTCAACTGAAGGTCATCGCCAAAACCGGACACTGGCTACACGCCGAAAAGCCGGGGGCGTTTAACAAGATTGTTCGCTCTTTTCTCGACTAGGAAAACAACACGAATCAATTATTACTCCACGGCATCTAGTGCCTGACGAACATCTTCAATAATGTCGTCAATATTTTCTATACCCACGGAAATACGAATCAAGTCGGCACTGACTCCCGCCGCAGCCAATTCATCATCATTTAGCTGCCGGTGAGTGGTCGAGGCCGGGTGGCATGCCAATGATTTGGCATCGCCAATATTAACCAACCGTAAAATCATTTTCAGTGCATCGATAAATTGTCCCCCCGCTTGAGAACCACCTTTAATTCCAAAGCTCAAAATA
>DFBC01000062.1 GCA_002367235.1 Cellvibrionales bacterium UBA3090 | reverse complement strand
TAAGAAGCTCTATGCATTTTCAACGTCTAAAACGACGGCACCATAAAAACCACCCTGCTCTATTAACTGATGCGCTTGGGCTATCTGCCCCATGGGCAGACAATGGGCAATTCGATGCTGCAACATACCGCGATCAAGGTACATGGAAATATCTGCGGCGGCTGCCTGCTTAGCCAACTCGGGCATCGCATAAACAAGAACCATACGAAGAGTAAGATCCAGAAACATCATACGTTTGAATGGCAAAACAGGTTCAGGCACGTGCATTGAAGAGTAAGTGGCGATAACGACCCCTTCACGCACAACATCCAAAAGTACGGGAAGATTGGCACCAAACTCACCATCAACCACTCTATCAACCCCTCTACCACCAGTCAGTTCAGAAATTAACTGTACGAATTCCTCACCGCCATGCGGGCAAACGGCATCCGCTCCCGCCGCAAAACAATGCTCTGTAGCTTTGGGGTTACTGGCAGTAGCAATGACTTGAGCACCGGCATGCTTAGCCCACTGAATGGCATAGTGCCCAACTCTGCCGGCACCGCCAGTAACCAAGATTGTTTTACCCGTCACAGCGCCGTCGGCAAAGATACAGCGATGGGCCGTCATGGCGGGAATACCCATGCACGCCCCATCGTCAAAACTAGCTGAATTCGGAAGATTAACGGCTCGATTGGAAGGTAGCGCCACATATTTAGCGGCAGTACCAAAACGACGAGCAAACTGAGCCTGATAGACCCACACCCGCTCCCCAACTCGCGAGGCTGGAACTCCGCGCCCCACGGCCTCAATAACACCAGCACCATCACTGTGCGGGATAATAAATCCATCATCGAGCAGATCGGGAAAAGCGCCGGCACGTTTTTTTACATCGGAAGGATTTACCGCAGAGCGGTGGATGCGAACCAACACCTCTCCGTGCGCTAGAGATGGTTTTTCCACATCAGAGATAACTAAAACATCTTCTGCGGAACCTAGAGTATTAAATATCGCAGCCTTCATCAGGCGCCTCCTCGTGATAAAAACAAAGCCCTATAGAAGCCAGATCACAAGGAAGCACTGAGAAAGTCATGCTTAATACATGTGCTGACCACCATTAATGGAAAGCGTAGAGCCAGTAATAAAACCGCCCTCATCGGAAACTAAAAATAATACCGATCGCGCTATATCATGCGCAGTTCCTAGCCGCCCCACAGGAATGGTAGCGATAATTTTTTCAAGAACGTCTGCTGGAACATTTCGCACCATATCGGTATCGACATAACCGGGTGCAATAGCATTAACGGTGATACCACGCGAGGCGCTTTCCAACGCCAGGGCCTTAGTAAAACCATGAATGCCGGACTTGGCTGCGGCATAGTTCACTTGACCATATTGCCCCGCCTGACCATTAACAGAACCAATATTTACAATGCGTCCAAATTTGTTTTCTCTCATGTGCTCTATCACACACCGGCACAAATTAAAGCAAGACCCCAAATTTGTATCCAAAACTGCCTGCCATGCTTCGGGAGTCATCCGATGCATGGTCGTATCTCTGGTTATCCCTGCATTATTTACCAGAACTGATACTGGACCATGGTCCCGCTCAATAACCTCTATTCCCGTTTTGCATGCATTAAAATCCGATACGTCAAACTTGTATATGGGTATTCCCGTTCGCTCATTAAATGCTCTAGCACTCTCATCATTACTGGCATAATTAGCTATAGCGTCATAACCAGCTTGTTTAAGCTCCACAGAAATTGCTTCGCCAATCCCTCTTGTTCCCCCAGTGACCAAGGCTACCTTAGACATGTCAAGACTCCATGATTTGACCAATAAAACCCTGGAGTAACCCGCGCTTAAACAACCGTCAAAGCTTGCGAGTACCACAGGCTCTAAGTTTACACATCAATAAATAACTCAACGGCACTTAAAATACAAACCTTCTTTTTGGTAATCGACTGTTTACGGCCCAACAAGATTCGTTTCAGAGAACAATTCACAAGATATGAAGTAAGCCCCCCTTCCAAGAGGGGCCATTTCGTAAAATATGTGCCTGTTTAGTTACAAGCCATATTACACTCGGTAAAAATATTACTGTATTCGACGAAGGACTGAGACGCAGTTAGTTACGCCAGATCCTCCAATGTTGACGGTCATTGCAACTTCTGGTGTTCCTTTAGCTGGCACACCAATGGGGGCGCCGGTTAACTGCTTATAGGCCAGCGCATGCATGGATGCACCCGTCGCGCCAACAGGATGTCCTTTCGCTTTAAGACCGCCGGACAGGTTTATTGGGCATTCGCCATCGGGATCAAACTTACCCTCCATCACATCGAAACCAGCTCGCCCTGGCAGGGATAGCCCAATTGCTTCAGCACAGAGCAATTCATTCACAGTGAAACAATCATGCACCTCTGCAAAATCCAGATCAGAAATACCGATACCAGCTTCAGTGCACGCCTGTCCTACAGCAACTTTTGTCGCCTGTAGTTCGTGCAGTCTACCTTGACGCCCATTCAACATCATTCGGTCGGTTACATGCCCAACGCCACTTAGCTCAACCGCATTTTTGAAGTTAGATTTGGCATTCTCCGTCGATGTTAAAACCACTGCCGCAGCGCCATCGGTAATGAGAGAGCAGTCATGCAAACGGAGGGGAGGAGCGATCATCGGATTGCTACCCTTTCCTGAGTCAGGCAAGTTCAGGATAGCTTCCGCAGTAACGAGCTGGTTTTTGTCTGGCAAGCTACCTGCACCAAAGTGCGCCAATGGGTTTTGAATACCATTGCGATAGTTAAGTGCCGAAACATGCGCCAACATTGTTCGTAGCTGGTCGTCAGAAATGCCATGCTTCTGCTGATAGGCAGTCCCTAGCTCAGCAAACAACCCGGGGAATGTCATCCCACCAGCGCCTTCATCTGGCCAGTATGAACAACAAGCCAAGGCATGGGTGACCCCTGGCGTATTTAACAGGCTCATTTTCTCAACACCTAGAGCCAGTACATTTTTAAACCGCCCCGAAGCCACTGCGTAAGCCGCGTTATAAATTGCCAGTGAAGATGTCGCACAAGCACCCTCTGTTCGGGTAGTTGGCTTGAAAAGCAACCCCTCTGGATCGATCTCTATGGCCAAGGGCCCAACATGCTCCTGGTTAACAAATAGCGATGGAGAGCAAGAGCCCACCCAGATCGCATCAATATCCTTTGCCTCTAGCCCCGCATCGGCAATTGCGCCTGCACCGGCCTCAATCAACAGCTCATAAAAAGACTTTAAGTCCTCAACTTCGCCTGTTTCACGGTCACGTTTAACAAACGCACCAAATTTTGTATTGTATGCACCAACGATACTAACCTTCACTGGGTAACCCCTCTCATAGTTATCAAGATGTTATAGATGGGTAGGACGACGAGGGATTTAAAATTCGAAATCAGGCTGCAATATCCAACAGAGGGACAACATGCCCAAAGAATTATATATTCCTATCCTTATCGCCCCAAAAAACTTTACGAATTTCTTTTTTTAGGACTTTTCCCACAGGGCTTCGAGGCAGCTCATCCCAAAATAGCACCTGCTTAGGCGCCTTAACACTGCCTAACTTTTCTTTACAGTATTGAATAATTTCTTGCTCGGTAGGAACGCTAGCAGAACTCTTTAGCTCAACCACAGCCGTAACCTGCTCGCCCCACTTTTCATCAGGCACGCCGATAACAGCACAATCCTTTATCGCCGGCAAACCCCAAATCAACTGCTCTATTTCACTGGGATAAACATTAAATCCACCGGATATAATCATATCCCGCTTTCTATCGACTATCGCCAGATAACCATTTTCATCAAAAATACCGATGTCACCGGTAAACTGCCAACCTTCAGACCTAATGGCTCGAGTTGCCTCAGGGTTTTGATAGTACCCCTTCATCAACAGATCACCTTTCACAGCAATCTCGCCTTCCTGCCCTTGTGGGAGTTGATGCCCCGCATCATCCATAATGGCCAACTCGACATGAGGCGATGTTTTGCCACATGAACGCAACATGGAAGCATTCCCCGTTTCTAACGCCTCAACGTGATCTTGAGCCGACAAAAATGTACACATCATGGGCGCTTCTACTTGGCCATAGGTTTGCACCATCACAGGACCGAAGACTGACATAGCTTCTTTCAGCTTCTCAACTGACATGGGAGCTGCGGCATACCAAAAATAGCGCAAACTCGAGTAGTCGTACTTTCTAACATTCTCATAGGCCAGCAACATATAAATGGCCGTTGGTGGTAAAAACAAGCTTGTCACTCGATATTTTTCAATGGTGGCCAGCAATGTTTCTGGCACCATGCCATCCATCACCAAAATTGAACCGCCTTCCAATATGGTCGCAAATGACGCAATACCTGCCGCATGAGACATTGGAGCGGCAACTAGATAACAAGAGGGGATATCAGGTGGCGGCATCAACTCCTGCTGGATAGTGACCATTGTTTCCCAGGTAGCACTACCCCATTCGGCAAGTTTGGAGTCACCGGTGGTTCCACCTGTAGAAAATAACGA
>DFBC01000038.1 GCA_002367235.1 Cellvibrionales bacterium UBA3090 | reverse complement strand
CGTGAGTACTTCGAGTTTCATCAGCACAGAAATATTGATTTTCACAATCAGGCAAAACAGATCATCGACAACGTCGCATTTTCCTGGATTGGCCCGGTATTTTTTGTCACCCTGGGGACCAAGCTGGTCTTTGACCTACAGGTTTTTACTTCTGTATTACCCTATGCGCTGCTGCTGTTTGTCGGTTTATTTATCGGGCAGATTCTTTCAGCATCACTAGCGGCAAGATACACGGGTAGTTTCGATTGGCCCGCAAGCTGGATGATTGGCTTTGGAATGTTAGGAAGAGCGGAACTGGCTTTTGTGGTGATGGATATCGCCTACGTACAACACAACATTATGAATACCGAGGCATTCTATACACTGATGTTTACCGCCTTTTTACTGAATGTGTCCGTACCGCTAACCATCCGCTGGTGGAAGCAAAAGTTCAAAGAACATGTGCCCGCGGAATCACTCAGTGGCATCACTTAAACAATTATGGGCGGAAGTACAAAAAAGCTGGATAGTGAGATCATTCTTCAGCCAGCTCTTCCGTATCTGAACTCTCGGTAACCGGTTTATTTCGACGAAAACCTAACATAGCCCATATAAAATAAACAATCACAGAGCCGGCGTAAACGATTGCGATAGGTAGCGCAGCACGTAAGTAGCCCTCCTCTGTAGCCTCTGTGAAGCCCTCAAACAGGCTGACAAACCAGGCTGGCGCAAGATAAGAATTATCGGTATAAGCGGTAACGGGCACCAAGATCACGGAGGCAATCAGCAACAATAGCAGGCTGCGAAAGTGCCGCCCAGGAATGAGCGCCCTAAAGCGCCAGAGATAGAGCATAATCAGCAAACAACCAAAATAGTAGCCAACCAAACCCCAGTGGTAGTTTTCTACCGTATACATTTATTGTCTCCCTGCTAATATTTTTTAATGGCCCGTTTACCCGGTCCCTTAATGCCAAAAATTTAAGCTACTCAACCCAATAGACAATGTGATCTTCCATATCCTCGATGTCTACTTCATCCTCAGACAAGACTCGCCCTCTGACCGAAGCACCGTTATTGTGAATGGATTCCATATCACCAGAGATCAATGGGTGCCACTCAGGTAGTGGCAAACCTGCTGCCAGCAACCGATAACTACAGGTACTGGGCAGCCAATCCTGCTGGTGTACGTTATCGGGAGTCAACTTGAAGCAATCGGGAACCAGTTTAAATCGATTGTCATAGTCACTGCACTGGCAACGATTCTCATCCAATAACTGGCAAGCCACATTGGTATAAAAAACTTCACCGGTATCGTGGTCTTCAAGCTTATGTAGACAGCATTTGGCACAACCATCGCAGAGCATTTCCCACTCTACTTGTGACATGGCGTTCAGCGGTTTAGAAAGCCATAACGGTTGGTTGACGTGATCCGACATTAGAAAAATGTGTTTTTATTTCGTATTTCCTGCATACACTCCTCGGGGCGAGGAGGCATTTGCAGATAAAAACCCTGTTCATCGATCATCTCCAGAACACGACTGGCATCGGCTCGAGCCAGCTTTTTTTCCGGGGTCAACGCCATAGTCATAGCGAGTACTGGTTTGCCAAAACGCCTCAGCAATTCTTCGGGAACGGGTTCCAAATCAGTTTTCCTGTCGACATACAGGTACATCCCCTCTTCTTTGGGGCTTCGATAAATATTACAAAGTATTTTTACCATACTAATATCGTTTCCAGTTCAGCTACTCAGACAAATCATTCGCAGGTGTTATTGGGCTGAATTTGCGGCGGCCAGTAGTAATTTGCCAACTTCTTCATATCGCCAACCACTGGCGAGAGACGCTGGTAATACCGCATGTTTCTGTTCGATCAAACTTCTGACCAACGCTTCGAGATCGCGTTTTCGAGCGAGGATCTCTACGGGAAGATCTAACATTTCGGCCTGTTTAACGACCACTTTTTTATAATGCTTGATCATGTCACCGGCCTTCCGGGGTAATGGCTGCGGTAAAGGCCGGGGGCAATCATGGTCACTGGTTTCCAGTGCTTGCTCCATTAGCTCAAACAACCTGTCGGCATAGCGGCGCATGATACCTGGGTGCATACCCTCAATTTGGGATAAAGCGTGGTTTCCCTTGGGTTTAACAAGAGCAACTTCTAGCAGCGTCTTATCACTGAGCAATCGGTTGCGTGGTCGGTTACGCGCTCTGGCCTCGTTTTCGCGCCAGACACAGAACAACTTCAATGCAGCCAATCCCTGTGCATCCAGTTGCCAGGCACCTTTAACTTTCAGATAGTAATTTTCAACATCATCCCGATCATGCGCCTTAGCCACCAGAGCTTCCATCTCCTCTTCAAGCCATGCACTACGGCCTAACTGCTCCAGACTCTCCGATAGACGACGATAGACGGGTAATAAGTGATAGACATCTGATGCGGCGTAACCCAGCTGCGCTTCACGGAGTGGGCGCTGCAACCAGTCAGACCGGGTTTCACCCTTAGGCACATGAATGCCGAGCATCACCTCCACCAGCGATGCATAGCCTTTAGAAAACCCATATCCAACCATCGAAGCGGCTATCTGAGTATCAAACAGCGGTTGAGGCACACAACCAAGTAC
>DFBC01000084.1:8871-20743 GCA_002367235.1 Cellvibrionales bacterium UBA3090 | reverse complement strand
CTGAAGAGTAAAAAAGTTTAGTTAGTTTGGAATAAATGGTGAAAATTTTTCGCATCTAAGGAAAATATAGCTGGTACGGTGTTGTTCGCTAATCGTCTTTCTTTTTCTGAGCTCTAGGATGGGCGTTGTCATACACCTTGGCGAGGTGTTGAAAATCCAGATGGGTGTAGATCTGAGTCGTGGAAATATTTGCATGACCCAGCAGCTCCTGGACGGCTCTGAGGTCGCCGCTGGACTCAAGTAGGTGGCTGGCAAATGAGTGGCGCAGCATGTGAGGGTGCACTTTCCCAGGCATGTCTTGTTTAATGCTTAGGCGCTCAAGACGATCCTGAATAGAGCGTGGTGAGATGCGATTACCTCGCTGGCTTAAAAATAGTGCAGTTTGATCCGTGTTAGCGACTTCTCGCCGGGATTTTAACCAGGTTCTGATGGCAATAATGGCTTGTTTTCCCACGGGCAACTGCCTTGTTTTGTTGCCTTTCCCGGTAACCGTGATGATCGCTTCTCTCAGGTCAATATCTGTGAGGTTTAATCCTGCCAGCTCCGATAGTCTTAACCCCGAAGAGTATAAAAGCTCGACGATGGCATGATCTCGGCACTCAATCCAGCTGTCGCCAGACAGCGATACAAATTGATTAACTTGGTCGACATCCAGAGTTTTCGGTAGTTTTTTAGGTGATTTTGGTGCGGAAATACCATTGGCTGGGTTAGCTTTTACCCAGCGGTGTTTTAGACCAAAGTTGAAAAATGTACGTAGTGATGAAAGCCAACGTTGAATACTTCGCCCTCCCAATCCAGTCCTGTGGAGGGCGGCCATACACTGGCGAATATGTTGGCTGTCAAGTTGATCGGGGTGGTCGATTTTTTGTTGTTCGCACCAGCCAATGAGTTTGTTGAGGTCTCGGCAGTAACTCTGAACCGTATGACTAGAGAGTCTTCGCTCGCTACGAAGGTGTTGTTCAAACTCTCCCAGTCGTTCAATGAGCGAGTTGCTCATGCCTCATTACCTCTTCAGGAGGTTTGGCGTCACTCGATTTAATACCTCTGCGATATAGCTGAGAAACAGCGTGCCCATACTGCTGCGATAATAGTTTGGATCGGAGTTGCCAATGGCAAGAATGCCAAAGGTGGAGCCGTAGGAGAGTGGCACAGCGGCAACAGAGCCGACATCGGCAGAGTGTTCGCCGAACAGAAAGTTTAATTCAGTACTTCCTAGAACGCCGCAGGTTACTCTGTTGGTTCGTAGCAGAGTGCCAATCTGTTTATTCGCTTGATCCAGTGCCACCACTTTGGCATTGCAGTCGGGTGTTGATTGTTGGTCTCCGAATAGAATAAAGCTGTGAAACTCCACTTGGAAATCATTGCCCAGACTCTCTGACAGCGTATTAACGATAGTTGGGAGGTCTTTGGTTTCAATCAGCGTAAGAACTAGGCGCTTGGTCTTTTCGAACAGCTTGTCGTTGGTTTTGGCGGCCTCCAGCATGCCGCTGATACGTTGGCGCATCTCCAGATTGCGATCTCTTAGGACAGAGACCTGACGCTCGATCAGGGATACGGCAGCACCGCTTTCATGAGGCAAGCTGATCAGTTCCAATAGGTCTGGGTGGTCTTCAAAAAAATTGGGATGATTTTGTAGATAGGATTTGATTTGTTCTGCTGACAAATCAGTGTTGGTTTTTTCGCTATGCGTATCGACAAGGGTACTATTATTTGTGGTCATATTTTTATTCGCCCATGGAACACTGTTGTCGCAGGCCCGGTCATGATGACCGACTGTCCTTCTCCAGGCCAATCTATGGTAAGACTCCCTCCGGGGAGGTTAACGGCCACGGGAGAGTCTAACAGGTCTTGTAATCTACCGGCTACTACCGCTGCGCAGGCGCCTGTGCCACAGGCTAATGTCTCTCCGGCACCGCGTTCGTAAACGCGCAAATTAATTTCATTGGCACTGACCACCTGCATAAACCCGACGTTGACTCGCTGGGGGAAGTTGGGATGACTTTCCAGCTCAGGCCCAAGCGTGTTAACCGGGGCTGAGTCGATGTTTTCAACTTGTAATACAGCGTGAGGATTGCCCATGGAAACGGTACCAATTGCCAGCAGTTGACCATTGACGTCAATTGGGTAGGTGTTTTCTCTCGTAGGAGCAATAAAGGGTATCTGTGCCGGTTCAAGTACCGGTACACCCATATCCACTTCTATTTGATTGTTGCGCCGAACCCGAAGCGCGATAATGCCGCTAGCCGTTTCAACCCGAATGGTGCTTTTACCGGTAAGGCGGCGGTCGCAGACAAATTTGGCAAAGCATCGAGCACCATTACCGCACTGTTCCACCTCGCTGCCATCCTGGTTGAAGATCCGGTAGCGAAAATCAACATCTGGCCTGCCGGGAGGCTCTACGACTAAAACTTGATCGCAGCCCACGCCAAAACGCCGGTCGGCCAATTTCTTGGCCTGTTCCGGTGTGATACGAACATCTTGGGTGACGGCATCAATAACGACAAAGTCGTTGCCAAGACCGTGCATTTTAGTAAATCTTATTAGCATTGTTTACTTGTCATTCGTCGGTTTTTGGCGGAATTATCACGGAGTGTTGCCTCCGTAATGACTATAAATGCCCAAGTTTTATCTACTTCGGTAAAACAGTTTCACCGCGCATTAAGTCTTCAACCGTTTCTCTACGGCGTACTTCGTGAACGGTGTCGCCGTCAACCATGATTTCTGCGGCCCGGCCCCTGCTGTTGTAGTTGGAGCTCATAGTAAATCCATAGGCTCCCGATGACCCAATACACAGTAGATCACCTTGTGCGATGACGAGCTCCCTTTCTTTGCCTAAAAAGTCACCCGTTTCACAGACTGGGCCTACAATATCCCATACTGAGGGCACTCCGGTCCTTGGCGTGACCGGGTCAATGCTTAACCAAGCCTGATATAGTGCCGGGCGAATCATATCGTTCATGGCGACATCTACAATAGCAAAGTTTTTCTCTGGCCCCGGTTTAAGATATTGGACGCGGGTAAGTAAAACGCCTGCATTGGCGGCGATCGAACGCCCAGGTTCCAATACCAACGTTAAGTCGCGACCGTTAAGGCGTTGGCGAAGTTCTGCAATATAATCGGCCGTTTGGGGGGGCTGTTCATCTTTGTAGCAAACGCCCAGTCCGCCTCCCAGATCCAGATGGTTTAGGGTAATTCCGTCTTCGGCCAGCTGGTTCACCAGTGCCAAGACTCTCTCTAGCGCATCAATAAAGGGCGCTGTTTCCGTCAATTGAGAGCCAATATGGCAATCTACGCCAACAATATGGAGATGATCCATGTGTTTGGCGCGGAGGTAAACCTCCCTTGCCTGATGGATGTCGATACCGAATTTATTGTCTTTTAATCCTGTTGATATATACGGGTGGGTTTTTGCATCGACATCGGGATTAACGCGCAGCGAGATATTAGCTGTTTTTCCACAAGCTCCGGCTACGCTGTTAAGTAGATCGAGTTCAGCTTCAGATTCGACATTAAAACAATGGATGCCTACCTCGAGGGCTCTTTCCATTTCGGTAGGTTGTTTGCCCACTCCGGAGAAGATAATTTTTTCAGGGTCACCACCGGCCGCGAGTACTCGCTCCAGTTCGCCTACCGAGACGATGTCAAAGCCGGCACCTAATTGTGCGAGCACATTAAGTACCGCAATGTTCGAGTTGGCTTTGACGGCGTAACAAACAAGGTGGGAGCAATCGGTCAGTGCATTCTGGTAGGCGAGGAAGTGCTCAGTCAGTGCTGCCCGACTATACACGTAGGTCGGAGTGCCAAAACGCTCTGCTATTGTCGTCATCGCGACACTTTCAGCAAAGAGTTCGCCGTTACAATTGGAAAAATAGGACATGGTGGCTCTAATTATTTCGATTCAGTGGTCTCAGGGGCTTCTGAAGGCTCTGAAGTGATTTCCTGTACGGGTTCAGGGGGTAAATAGAGTGGACCTTTGTTGCCGCAACCGACCAAGCCAATGGTGGATACTGCAAGTAATAGCATCAACGCATAAAAATGTTGCATGAAAAAACCTGTGTTCGGATTCATAAGATGCCAGCGAGTATACCGGCTGACACCTATAACACTCAATCGCATATACTTCACCTGAACCCTAAATGTGCCAATGTGGACCCGTACCCATGAATGAAACTGAATTTAATCAATTGGCGGATGACTTGATGATGGCGATTGAAGAAGCTGTCGATGATAGTGGTGCTGATATTGATTATGAAAATACTGCTGGCGTCTTGACGCTGACCATGGAGGTCAATGGCTCCAAAGTGATTGTCTCCCGACAACCGGCCATAGCGCAGATTTGGGTCGCCGCCAAGTCTGGCGGATATTATTTTAACCATTGCGACGATGGTTGGTTGTGTACTACTACCCATGAAACGTTACAGGCCTTGTTGAGCCGAGTCTGTAAAGAGCAGAGTGGCGAAACCTTGGTGTTTGGCCTATAACAGAGCAGTGTGACCTGATTGTGTGGCCCTTAACGGAGCAATGTTTTTACAATTAACCGTGCGATGCCGATGTCTACTTTTTAAATGACGCCCAGCAATTCATAAGTCGTTTTCTCAGGGAATAGAGGTGGTTGTGTGATGAATAATATGAATGTGCCCAGCGATGGAATGGCCCAGTTTTTGAGTGACGTATATGGGGAGGAGGGCGCTCAGGGAATTGTAAATAATCTGTCTTTTCTCTTTGGGGGCTTTGTTGTGACTCTGGAGGGTGTTGTTATTGCTGCGAATGAAGCCTTCCTGAAACTGGTGGAATACCCTAAAGAAGAGCTTTATGGCATGAAGGTTCTTGATTTAGTCGCACCAGCTGAACGCGCTGATTTGGAAAGACTATCATTCGACCTGGTTGATCATTATGAGCTTCAGCTAATGACCAAGTCGTCCAACCTTAAAAATGTCTTAGTTGCACCTCGAATATTTTATTTTGGTAACAGAAAATATCGATTGGCTGAATTTATCGATAATACAGAACTGTTAAAGCTTCAAGGTGCCATGATAGAGAACTATAAAAGTACCTCAATGGCCTTGATTCATGCACTTGAATACCGAGACCCTTATACAAAGGGCCACATGTCCCGGACAGAAAATATCGCAGTGAAAATTGCCGAGCTTATGGGGCTTGATAATAAAACAATCGGTTCTGTTTCTCTTGGTGCAAGCTTGCATGATATCGGCAAAATATCGGTGCCTATCGAGATTTTGACCAAGCCATGTAAATTGGAATCTCACGAGTGGGCATTTATAAAAAAACACTCAGAAGTCGGGTGTCAAATTTTACAAGAAACTAATTTCGATGAGTCAGTAAAAAATATCGTTTTACTGCATCACGAGCATGACGATGGATCCGGGTACCCGTTTGGCCTCAAGGGCAGAGACATACCCATAGAAGCCGCTATTGTTTCTGTGGCAGATAGTCTAGACGCCATAGCCGGTATTCGCCCTTATCGAAGAGCCTATAGTTTTTCAGAGGCAATAGAAAAAATGGAAAAGGTGGCGCATGAATACCAGTGCGAAGTACTGCGGGCTGCTCGTCACTTAGTAGAGACTGATCGGTTAGCAGCTCAAGCATTCGGTGACAGATGAAAACGAGAGATTTCCGGTGGCCGCCTTGTTGACGAGCCACAAACGCTTGCCCACACTATTCTATTAACGGCCAATCTCGGGGATTTCTTCTTTCTTTGGTCTAGGGCATGGGCGTCCGCCCGAGCGCCTAACCGGACAGGCTTTCTCTGCTGGTTTCCTCTCTTCGATCAATGATTCAATGGCCTCTTGTGGATTGCTTTGGGGGTGTTTCTGGCAATAATTATCTAGCCATTTGGCAATATCAGTTTCTTTAGCATTACCCATAATGCCATTTGGATTTTTGCCGGTGTATTGATATTCGTTATAGGCGGCGATAAAACCCTGGAGCCAATAGGTGGTCGGTTGAGCTGCATGTTGTTGGCGAGCATCTACCCATCCGCCACAGGTTGCTGCAATGTTTGCCGGGGCTGCAGTCAAGAGTGATGGGGAGAGCAGTGCCAGGAGTATCAACAGAAATTTCATGGAATGTTCATCCTAGGTGGTAGAAAAGACTGGCCGTGTGATACCAGTCTTTTCTATCCGGGTTTAAGGGTTGAGCGCTTTTCTTGCGATCTTTACCGCAGCTCTTACTTGGTTTGGTGCAGTGCCGCCAATATGATCTCTGGCGGCTACTGAACCCTCGAGCGTTAGAACCTCAAAAACATCATTGTCGATGACATCAGAAAATTGCTGAAGTTCTTCCAGTGTCATTTCAGACAGATCTTTGTTTTCGGCTAGGCCATAGGCGACCGATTTGCCGACAATTTCATGAGAGTCACGGAAGGCGATACCTTTTCGAACTAGGTAATCAGCTAAATCTGTGGCGGTAGAAAAGCCACGAAGAGCGGCTTCGCTCATATTGTCAGGTTTTGATTCGATTGCCGGCACCATATCGGCAAAGGCGCGCAAGCAGTCCTTCACGGTATCTACGGCATCGAATAAGGGCTCTTTGTCTTCCTGGTTGTCTTTGTTGTAAGCCAGTGGTTGGGATTTCATCAGTGTCAGCAAGGCGATGAGGTGCCCGTTAACTCGACCTGTTTTACCTCGTACCAGTTCGGGAACATCGGGGTTTTTCTTCTGTGGCATGATGGAGGAACCCGTACAAAAACGATCCGGCATTTCAATGAAGTTAAACTGC
The DNA here is from genome assembly GCA_002367235.1 of Cellvibrionales bacterium UBA3090. Classification (GTDB taxonomy): domain Bacteria; phylum Pseudomonadota; class Gammaproteobacteria; order Pseudomonadales; family Porticoccaceae; genus Porticoccus. Next base: position 14,005 of record DFBC01000084.1, on the reverse strand, counting down.
GCCGAAGTCCACAGCACCAATTCCTCAGAGGCTCGTGATAAATGAGTGATTAGCATGCTGGCAAAGGCGCAGAATTCGATGGCAAAGTCGCGGTCGCTTACCGAGTCCAGAGAGTTTCTGGTTGGCCCGTCAAAGCCCAGTAATTCAGCGGTCATTTCACGGTCAATGGGGTAGGTGGTACCGGCCAGTGCCGCGGCCCCCAGCGGTGATTGGTTGAGTCGCTTTCGACAGTCCATCAATCTGCTGTGATCTCTCACCAGCATTTCAAACCAAGCCAAAAGGTGGTGACCAAAGGTGACGGGCTGGGCGGTTTGTAAATGGGTGAATCCGGGCATGATGGTGTCAGCCTCTCGTTCAGCCAAGTCCAGGATTCCCTGTTGTAATCTCGTTAGCTCGGTGCTGATGATGTCGATTTCATCCCGCAGCCATAGTCGAATATCTGTAGCTACCTGGTCATTACGAGAGCGGCCAGTGTGTAGCTTCTTTCCAGTAATGCCGATTTGAGCCGTCAGTGCAGCCTCCACATTCATGTGGACGTCTTCTAGCGCAATAGACCATTCAAAGGTGCCGTTCTCGATTTCAGTGAGAATTTCAGTTAACCCGGTTTGAATGCTGTGAAGCTCATCATTGGTGAGAACGCCCACCTTGGTTAGCATGGTGGCATGGGCAATAGAGCCTTGAATGTCGTGGCGGGCCAGCCGTTGATCAAAATTAACGGAGGCTGTGAATCTGGCTACGAAAGCATCGGTTGCTTCACTAAAGCGGCCGCCCCAGGCCTGGTTGGTGTCTTTTGGGTCACTCATGGGTAAACTAGCTCTTTTTCAGTGTGCTGACGATTAATGAAGTGTCATCAGTTTGATGGTTGAGGCGGGATTATATCAAAGCGTGAAGGCCCGCGTGTGAATAAGGATAGGTGGAGATAAAGGGAATGGTGTTTAACTGGAAATCGGGAAAGCTAAAACAGGCTCAGCTGTTTGATAGTGATGGGGATATGTTCCTGCCAAACCTCTGTAAGGGGCAGGGGCTGCTGGCGGTGGTTGTTATTTCTCAACTGTTGGCACTGTTGATTACTGTGGCTGATAGTGGGCTACAGTATTTTGATTGGGTAAAGCTGGCCAAGGTTTCTCTGCTGTCATTGTGGATTACGCTATTAAGTGCTGTTGTGCTTTGCTTTTCTAATCGGCTGGTCTCTGGATTGAATCATGTGACCGCCGCGTTTATTTCATTTTTTTTAATCTTGTTGGTAACGTTATTTTGCGGTGCGGTCTCCGAGGCGGTGATGTGGTGGTATTCGGCACCCATCGTCAATCGTGAATACAATTTTTGGAATGTCTTTGAGTATTTGCTGATTGCCGCAATTCCTGCGGGTATTTTGCTGCGCTACCTTTATTTGCAGCAGCAGTTGAGGGTGAGGCAGCGGGCGGAGCTGGAAGCTCGTATTCAGGCGCTGCAATCGCGAATTCGCCCCCATTTTCTATTTAATAGTATGAATATGATCGCCAGCCTGATCGGCTCGGACCCGGAGAAAGCCGAGCGTGTGGTGGAGGATATGTCGGACCTGTTTCGCTATGCCCTGACGGATTCTCAAACACTAGTGCCTTTGCGCGAGGAGCTGTCTTTGTGTCGTCGTTACATGTCGCTGGAAAAGCTTCGTTTGGGTGATCGACTTTCTGCCAAGTGGGAGATTGGTGATTATGGTGAGGGCGTGCATATACCGTGCTTGACGCTGCAGCCCGTTTTGGAAAATGCGATTTATCATGGTATTCAATTGTTGCAGGAAGGTGGGGAGATTTTGATTTCCGTGAAACGGATCAATGATCGAATGGAAATTGTGGTTTCAAATCCGCTACACAGGGCATTACAGCAGCACCGTGGTAACAAGATGGCCTTGCATAATGTTCGGCAACGTTTGATTGCTCATTTTGGGCCCGGTGCCAAGGTCACTGCGGAACCCAGCGAAAGTTGTTATATTACCCGTATTAGCTACCCCATAGGATGGTAGGGTTGGGCGATGAAGATACTGATTGTTGACGATGAGCCATTGGCGCGCGACAGGCTAAAAAGAATGTTGTCGGCTGTCAGTGATTGCCAGGTAGTTGGCGAGGCTGGAAGTGGTGAGCAGGCTCTCAGTGTTGCTGAAGAAATCAGTCCTGATCTGGTTTTTATGGATGTTCGCATGCCAGGAATGGATGGTCTGGCGGCGGCGCAGTATTTAGCAGAAATTGAACCTCCCCCCGCCGTCATTTTTTGTACGGCTTATGATGATTATGCGGTAGAGGCATTCTCCTCACAGGCAATTGGTTATCTATTGAAGCCCATCAAGCAGGTAGATTTAGAGCACGCAATTTCTAGAACCAAGCGGATTAATAAGGCTCAATTGACAGAGATGAGGGATTCGCCTGTCTTTCACTCTGAGGGGCGAAGCCATATTGCAACGAAAAACCGTCGCGGTATTGATCTGGTCGCCATTTCAGATGTCCGCTTGTTTCAGGCAGATCATAAGTATGTGACAGCCTATCATGCGGAAGGTGAGGCGCTGTTGGATGAACCCCTTAAAGATTTGGAAGATGAATTCGATGGTCGTTTTGTCCGAATACACCGCAATGCATTGGTGTCCATTCCTCATATAGAGGGGTTGGACCGTAATGTGGATGGCCAATATTTTGTTCGACTTCAAGGTTTGGATATTCGCCCGCAGGTCAGTCGTCGACATGTGTCCCCGTTGAGAAAATTGTTAGAGCAAATTTAGGCGTTCTTACTTACATTTTGATGTATATCTCAGGTGAGTCACCATGGGTGTCTTGTCTTCAATCTGCTATGATTTACCCTTTATTATACGGGCTATTATTTCATGACCTCTTCTCCACTTCGTATCGCAACTCGTAAAAGTCCATTGGCGCTTTGGCAGGCAGAACATGTAAAGGCGCGGCTACAGCAGCTCTATCCAGAATTGACAGTAGAGCTGGTTGGTTTTACTACCAGAGGCGACAAAATTCTTGATACACCTTTGGCCAAAGTTGGTGGAAAGGGCTTGTTTGTCAAGGAGCTAGAGGTTGCTCTACAAGAGGGGCGCGCAGATATTGCGGTTCACTCAATGAAAGATGTGCCCATGGAATTTCCTGATGGGTTGGGACTTGCGGTGATTTGTGAGCGAGAGGATCCGACCGATGCGTTCGTTTCTAATCACTTCGAGCGGTTGGAGGACTTGCCTGCAGGCAGCCGTGTTGGCACGTCGAGCCTCCGTCGACAAACCCAGCTTAGAGAGCGCTTCCCTTCGCTCGAAATTCTTGAGTTGCGAGGAAATGTGAATACTCGATTGGCAAAACTCGATAAGGGAGAATACGACGCCATTATTCTGGCTACGGCTGGTTTGGTCAGATTAGAGATGGAGGATCGGATTCGACAGAGGGTTGCCCCAGAGCAATCCTTGCCGGCAGGAGGCCAGGGAGCTTTGGGTATTGAATGCCGAATCAAGGATGAGCGGATCATGTCGCTTCTCGAACCCTTGCATCACCTTTCTTCCGCACAATGTGTCCGTGCAGAGAGAGCAATGAATTGTCGGCTTCAGGGGGGCTGCCAAGTGCCCATTGCCTGCTATGCGATTCATCAGGGCGGAGGAAAACTCTGGCTTAGAGGATTGGTTGGTTCTGCCGATGGGAAGCAGGTTATCCGTGAGGACCTGATCGGTGACGAGAACAACCCCGAGGCCCTCGGTATTGAGCTCGCAAACAAGCTGTTAGAGCAAGGTGCCGGCGACATTCTCAAAGAAGTTTATGGAAATAGTTGATTAGTGTTGGCGGCAAAAGGATTGCGTGCTCTTCAGGTGCGTCCAGAGCAGGGTGAAGACCATTTCGCCCGCCAGCTAGTGGCGGTTGGCGCTACACTTTACCATTGCCCCGTCATGCGAATTCAATCTTTTGTTGAGAAGACTGAATCTGATGCCTTCCGTTCTGAAATAAAACACATCAAATCTCAAATTCTTGAGTTTGACCGCTATCAAATTGCCATTTTTGTTAGTAGAACCGCGGCTCTCTTGGGGTTGGAGTGGTTGAGCCGCTACTGGACCAAGTTGCCTGCGGGGGTTCGCTATTATGCCGTGGGTAAAAGTACCGCTGAATTATTGCGAGAAAAAGGTGTCCAGGCTGAAGTTCCAGTGCTGTCATCCAATAGTGAAGGGGTGCTTGCACTGCCATCACTTCAATCGGTAGCGGGCGAACAAGTACTGATTTTTTCAGGAGAAGGTGGGCGAACCTTCTTGGCTGATCAATTGAGGGATCGAAGTGCCACGGTTGACCAATGTGCGCTTTATCGTCGTGAGTCGACCGATGAATATTCGAAGCAGATCACAGCGCTGCTAGTGGGTGATAAAGTGGATGTGGTGATTGTTCATAGCGGCGAATTACTCGGTTATCTACTGAACAATGTTCCTGAAAGTTCGAGATCTATTTTGATGGCTTTGCCGCTATTGGTTCCCGGTGAGCGGGTCGCTCAACTAGCTAAGAACTACGGTTTTCAAAACGTGCTGTGCGCTGATTCGGCATTGCCGGAGGACATGGTTTCGGCTCTGCTGGGGTGGTACAGTGGCAATCATTGAAGAATAAATATTGAGTGGAACAAGTCCCTGAATAGTAAGAACTGTTTTACCGTGCAGGCTCTTTCTGTGCCCAGAAAAGGTAAGCTCTGAACTGCGTATCACAGTGTCGAATATCGTACTAATATGTTATTGGGGTGCGCGGAAAACCACTCAAAGAAATATAATTCTGGTGTATTGCATTTAATGATACTGGAAGGCATCTGTAGGAATCTAGTCAGTGGATAATGATAAGAATACCGACAACAGCTCGGATGAGAAAAAAATTGTGGAAGGTGAAGCAACTGCGCCTCTAGAGAATCCTCAGGGTGAGGTTGAGTCTCAAAAAGACGCTGTAGTTAATTCGGCCGCTAAAGAAACCAAGGCATCACTTTCAAAAGAACAAAAACCGGCACCGGAAAAGTCATCGGGTGGTCGACGCACGGTGACATCGTTGCTCGTGCTGTTTCTTTTGCTGGCAATTGCCGGTTTGGGTGTGGCCGGTTGGTGGTTCTATCAACTGCAACAAAAAGAGCCCGTTGTTCATGAAAGCCTTGCAAGTCA
>DFBC01000084.1:0-8832 GCA_002367235.1 Cellvibrionales bacterium UBA3090 | reverse complement strand
TCAGAGTTGCAGTTAAATGTTAATAGCCATGCACGACGGTTACGTGAGCTTTCCACCACATCCAGAAAAGATTGGTTGTTGGCTGAGGCAGAGTACCTTATTCGTCTGGCGAATCAGCGCTTGTTGACTGAGCGAAATACAAAAAATGCTACTGCACTGCTACTGACAGCAGATGAAATTCTGCGTGACCTGGACGAGGTGGACTTGCTGGCAGTGCGGCAAGCTTTGGCCAAAAGTATTACTGCATTGCGTATGGCGCCCGGTGTGGATCGAGAGGGTTTGTATTTGCAGTTGGAGGCTCTTTCTGAGCAATTAATTAAGCTACCCTTGATTGCTCCTGAGCTTTTGGATGGGGCTAAAGTTGTGGTTGAACAGCCAGTTACCTCGGAAAACAACTGGCGAGACAAGTTACGGCAAGGCTTTTATAAAGCGGTGGATGGGCTTGATGAGTTGATCCGGGTAAGGCGAAGAAATGCCCCGTTAGAGCCGCTGTTATCCCCCGAGGAAGATCAGTTCCTTCGCCATAATTTAGGCATGATGCTTGAGCAGGCACAGCTAGCGCTCTTGAGAGAAGAGCCGGCTATTTATCAGTCAAGTTTGATGAAGGCGCAGCAATGGCTCGAAGATTACTTTGACCTGAATGAGGGCGCCAGCCAATTAGTTGAGCAGTTGTCGCAATTGGAACAGCAAAATGTGGTTCAGCAGTTGCCAGATATTTCAGGCGGGCTCGAGGCACTAAGAGACTATATCGATAGCTGGCATAAACGCCATACTGTGAAGGGTGTGGATCAACAGGATGGAGAGCTGTAGTGAGAAGGTTGCTCTTGATTGTTGCATTGATCACGGTGGTTGGTGGCCTGGTAGCTTGGCAAATGCAGCAGAGCAGCGGCTATGTCTTGATCTCTTTTGATAACTACACGGTAGATATGAGCCTGTGGACGCTACTGCTATTAGTTTTTGTGTTTTGGCTAGTTGCGCGTTTTTTAAAGTATGTGTTTAGGTTGCTCGTTGAGCCGGGGCAACATTTTTTTAAAAGTCGTGCCTCCATGCGTCAACAGCGTTACCGTAAGCGCACGGCTAGAGGCTTGTTGCAGTTTTCCGAAGGCCGTTGGTCTAAGGCGCGAAAAAGCCTGAGGCAGTCAGCAAAATATTCCGAAATGCCATTGATCAATTATCTGGCAGCTGCCAATGCAGCTTATGAGTTGGGCGATAAAGAAGATGCTAACCTATTGTTGCTAAGAGCTGAGGAAGCTACTGCAGATGGTGGCTTGGCCATTGGCCTGGCACAGGCAAAAATGTATTTGAACGATGAAAGATATGAGGAGGCGCTTGCTATTCTTCAGCGCTTGCATCAGGACGTACCTGAACACCTTTTGGTGTTGCGTTTATTGGAGAAGGCTTACCGTGCCTTAAGGGATTGGCAAAACCTCGCAAAGTTGTTGCCTGACATTCGACGATTTAAAGTCTATGACAAGCCGGCTCAGATGAAGCTTGAGGCTGAAGTTTATTCTTCATTAATTTCAGATCTTGGTTTCCGGGCAAAAGGCCGGAACGGAAAAGCTGGCGAGCCCGGAAGCGAAAAAGAAAATATTGAAGCGCTGCTTCACTTGTGGCACGAAATGCCTCGAGGTATTAAGGCGAACCAGCAGGTTATCCTCTCTTATATATCCAGCCTTCATCAATTAGGTGAGTCTGTTCAGGCTGAAAATCTTTTGCGTAAAGCGCTTAAGTCCAGTTGGAATGATGCCATGGTAAGACTTTATGGCATTGTGCGTGGCCCTGATTCACAAAAACAGCTTCTAACTGCCGAGGGTTGGCTTCGTGGGCGCCCTAATGACCCAGAGTTAATGTTGGCACTAGGTAGGCTAAGTCTGCGAAATCAGTTATGGGGTAAAGCGAGAGATTACCTTGAGAGCTCTCTAGCCTTAAAAGCTCAGCCTGATACCTATGCCGAATTGGCTGGGTTGATGATGCAGTTAGGTGAGCATAAAAAAAGTGTTGAGTACTATCAGCAGGGGTTGAAGCTAAGCACTATTGGCTAGCCTTTATTAAGGAGCAAGTCGCTATGTGGCTAGGCTTGGTGGAGAAATGATATTGCATAAAAAAGGCGCCTAAAAGGCGCCTTTTTCAATGTCGTTAATAATTAGAGCTGTGGGCCCGCACTGAGAACACTTTCAGAAACATCAAATTTCTGGATGTTTTCAACGAACAGCTTGGTCAACTTGGCGGCCTGCTCATCATAAGCTGCCTTGTCTTCCCATGTGTTGCGCGGGTTCAAGTAGCTACTGTCAACACCGGGAACACTTTTTGGTATATCAAGATTGATACCGGGTAATTTGACTGTTTCTACATTTTCCAGATCACCGGATTGAATCGCTGCAATAATTCCTCGGGTGACGGGGATAGGGAAGCGTGATCCGGCGCCGCCTGGTGCGCCTGAGCCACCAGTCCAGCCAGTATTAACCAAGTAGACTCGGCTACTGAAGTCTTCGATGTGCTTCATTAGCAGCTCGGCATAAACGTTTGCAGGGCGAGGCATGAAGGGTGCACCAAAACAAGTAGAGAAGGCCAGGTTTATTCCTGCAGCGCCACCCATTTCAGTGGAGCCAACACGGGCTGTGTAGCCACTGAGGAAGTGGTAGGCGGCAGCTTCCTTGGATAGGATTGAGACAGGAGGCAATACACCTGAAACATCACAGGTTAGGAAGATAACGTTCTTGGGTTCTCCGGCACGGTTTTGTTCACTTCGCATCTCCACATGTTCCAGTGGGTAGCTGCAGCGACCGTTTTCGGTCAGGCTGGTGTCGTCGTAGTCTGCGGTACGATTTTCATCGATAACCACATTCTCGACAATGGCACCAAAACGAATAGCATCCCAGATAACGGGTTCATTTTTCTGGCTCAGATTGATGGTTTTTGCGTAGCAGCCACCTTCCATATTGAACACAGCGCCTTTAGCCCAGCCGTGTTCATCATCTCCAATCAGGTAGCGCTCAGGGTCGGCAGATAGCGTAGTTTTTCCCGTACCTGATAAGCCAAAGAATAAGCAAACATCGCCAGCTTTGCCTACGTTGGCGGCACAGTGCATTGGCATAACGTCTTTTTCTGGGAGCAGAAAGTTCTGTACAGAGAACATGGCTTTCTTCATTTCCCCGGCATATTTCAGTCCGGCGATTAGAACTTTACGTTGACCAAAGTTGATGATGCCCACAGCGTCGCTGTTGGTGCCGTCTCTCTCTGGGTCGCAAACAAAGTTGGCTGCATGAATAATTTTCCATGGCTCTTTGTTCGAGGGGTTATATTTTTCCGGACGGATAAACATGTTGCGACCAAACAAATTATGCCAGGCAGTCTCAGTGGTGACTTTGACCGGCAGATAGTGTTCAGGGTCTTGCCCAACATGAAGGTGGGAAATATAGCGGTCTTGCTCAGCCAGATGCGTTTCAACGCGGTCCCACAAAGCATTAAATTTGTCTTGAGGGAAGGGGCGGTTTACTGAGCCCCAGTTAATTTCATCTTGGCTGCTTGGCTCTTCTACAATAAATCGGTCGGCAGGTGAACGACCAGTGCGGTTGCCAGTGACAGTTAGGAGGGCCCCAGTATCAGTGAGGTGCCCTTCACCATTTTTTAGTGCCAGCTCTATAAGATCAGCAGGGCACAGGTCAGTGTATACATTCACAGCAGAGTCTTCGATTTGCGTCATCAGTTTTGGTCCTGTCAGGATGGTTCTGTTCGTTTTGTGTGTTGGTTCTGTTGGGTTTCTACGCCCTGCTGGGCAAAAGGGTGGCAATTATGCCAGAAAAATATCCACTAGTGGAGCATTGGAGGGTTTTCTCCAAAGAGTTTTTCAATATCTTCCCGACTGAAGCGATATTGTTGGTGGCAAAATTGACAATTTATGGAAATGAAACCCTGTTCTTCGATGATGCTGTCTAGCTCTTCGTGACCTAGTGAGAGAAGTACCTCGCCAAAACGCCCCTCTGAACAACTGCAGAAGAACTGTATTGGGCTGGGGCTAAATAAACGCAATTTGTCCTGATGAAATAAACGATAGAGCTGATCTTCGTGGCTGAGTGTTAATTGTTCTTCAGCCGTGATGGTGTCAGCTAGGTTTGTGGTGTGCTCCCAAAGCGCTTGGTTCTCTTCCTTGTTGAGTTCAAGCTGGGTGGGGAGAGCTTGGAGCAATAACCCGGCTGCTCTGGGTGGGATGGTTTGAATGTCAGCACTTAACCAGATGCGTGTGGCCAGCTGCTCTGATCGTGTGAAGTAGTCTTCCAGACATTTGGCCAGCGAACCTGACTCGAGGGTAACGATACCTTGGTAGCGCTCACCTTTGTTGGGGTCAATGGTTAGCGTCAGGGTGCCCTTGCCGATAAGAGACGTCAGGGAAGCGTTGATTTCGTAGGACTGGTTGGGGTCAAATTGTGCAATGGCTCGCAGGTTGTGGTGGCGTGTGCAGTCAGCCATGATTAAAGATAATGGCCCAGAACCTTGGGCTTGAAGGGTGATTACACCATCAAACTTTAAGGTCGCACTAAGTAGCCCTGCGGCAGCGAGAAACTGTCCCAGTAAGTGTTGGATAGCCTCGGGGTAGTCGCCATTAGCAAGAACATCCCGGTAGCTTTTCTCCAGCGTCAGTATTTCACCGCGTATATCTGAGTGTTCGAAGATAAAGCGCTGGAGATGGTCTGTGTGCGACATGGTGCATGTTCCTGGTGCTGTAAAAACGGTGTGTGAACTTTAATCTACTTATCGAGAGAGTGTTGGGGGCTTGTGAATAGATACAGGTTTTACATACCTGAATTATACCGTGCCTAGATAAGCATTTTAGCGTTATGTGCAGTGTTTAGTGATTTCGCCTTCTAGCTGTTGGGCGCGTTGTTCGCGCTGTTCTTCAGTGACTATGATTTCATTGCCCTGGGCGTCTTCAAAATATACCCGGCCTTTTAGTACCTTCAGATTGTACTTGGCTTGATCGCACGCTCTTTTTGTAATTTGATCTTGACGACGTTGTTGTACTTTTTGTTGACGGTGATAGTTTTGTTCTTCCGGTGTTTCACCTTGAAATATCAGCTGTAACTTTTTAGTTTCTTCGCTGCTTGCATCACGATTGATTGGAGGCATAGTCTGGGATACCTCTTCCGATAAGGTGCTGTCTTCTGGTGGTTGATCAGAAAAGTGTATTTTTCCATCAGTATCGGTCCAGCGATATATCTCTGATTGGACTGTTGGTATGAAAATTAATAGGCTAATAGCAATGAAGGCTCTCATGATTGATTTTCTTCCTTGAATCGGTGTATTTGCCGTCGTTGTTTTTTGTTAGGGCGTTGATCTTGAAATAACGAAGATTGGTTCGATGCCTTTCGTTCAGCCGTGCGCTGTTCTCTCAAGGTGATACTCTCGGCTGTTTCTCGATACAGTTTCTCTGCGTCGCTGGCGCCACGGCGTTGATCAGATAAATTGTCGACAATAATGGTTTGTTCATCCCAGCCACGCCGGACTTTGATGGCCATTCCTACGGTTATTTCTTTGCTGGGCTTTGCACGCTGGCCATCAATATGTATTTTTCCTCCCTCAATAGCAGCTTTTGCCAGGGCCCGTGTTTTAAAAAAACGGGCTGCCCATAACCACTTGTCCAGTCGTACCTTTTGGTCGCTCATCTTGTCTTTACCCATTGGGTAGAATCTCGTCAAAGTGAGTGATGGTCTGAAATTCTTTTACAACCTTTGGGCTCAGCTTGCTATCAGGTTGGTTAATTCCAAGGAGATGATTTATGCCGTATTTTTGTGCTGAATGCAGAACATCTATCGAGTCGTCAATGAACAGGGTTCGAGTGGGATCGAAATATTCCCTCTTTGATAGCATCTGCCAGAATTGCTGTGATTCTTTTGGGTGGCCAAATTCATGCGATGAATAAATTTTGTCCAGCAGTTTATCAATGCCGGTTGCGGAGAGCTTCAGTTCAAGGCTGTGTGGATGAGCGTTAGTGATGAGTATTCGTTGCTTGCCTGATGATCCGAGTTGCTGAAGAAATGCCTGTACGAATGGGCGTTCTTGTATCAGGTGGTGAATTTCCTCTTTCAGCTGGCGAATGTTCACGGAAAGCTCATTAGACCAGTATTCTAAGCAATACCACTCTAGCGTGCCGCGTTTCTCATTGAAACGACGATGTAATTCTCTGGTGGAGCTGTCTGGGCAGAGGCCGTGATGTTCCGCGTAACGTCTTGGTAGGTGGGTTAGCCAGAAGAAATTGTCAAAGTGTAAGTCTAGCAGGGTGCCATCCATGTCCAGCAGGACTGTATCTATGTTATTCCAGTCAATTTTCACGGGCCCAACTTCGCTGTAATGTAATGAAGGGTTTTACTTTTGGTTCGTTAGATGCTCTTAGTATGCCTGCATAGTTGACGATATTGAAGAAGGTGGTATCGCCAGACATCGGTGGCTGATACCCCTTCCAATATTGATAGCGCATATAGCTAGAATAGGTCTTCGGGGCGTGTTGAGTCAGATGGATTGTTGGTGTTTATCAGTGGGTTGGTCTCTGCCATTGGCGGTACATATTCTTTGCGGAAAATCTCAAACATAGCGTCGGTGTATTCTGGGCCAACCCTCAAACCTGTTTTTGGGTCGATTCTCACCATGACAATGCCTTCTGGTTGTGGATTGATAATTTCCTGTTTTCCGGCCAACGCTACTTTCATGAAATCAATCCATATGGGCAGTGCTGCTGAGCCGCCGTATTCACCGCGGCCAAGTAGTAGGTTCTGATCAAAGCCGAGCCAAGCAGTAGATACCATATGCGGACTGTAGCCGGAGAACCAGGCATCTCTTGGTCCATTTGTAGTCCCCGTTTTCCCTCCTATATCAGATCTCTTTAGTACCCGGGCGCGCCTACCGGTTCCCTTCTTGATGACATCCTTAAGAATGGAATCAATAAGGTAGGCGACCCTAGGTTCGATGACTCTGGGGGCTACTGGAAGCTCCAGCGAAACCGGCAGCTGTTCGGGAATATTCTTATTATCTTTTGACACTGAGTCTGGGTTCAGGGTTGTTTGTGGTTCTGTTTCTGGGGGCGTCATTGCTAGTGGTGATGTCGGGTCTGGTTTGGGTGCAGCCATTTCATTATGGGCGTCGGTGGGCGGGTTGTCCTGCGTATTTTCGCAGGTATGGCAAACCGTTAATGGCGCGGCCTGATAAATCAGATTGCCCTGGGCATCCTCAATTCTGTCGATCAGATAAGGTTCAACATAATAGCCGCCATTGGCTAGAATCGCGTAGCCTGATGCAATCTCGATAGGCGTGACTGCGTGACTGCCTAGAGCTAATGATAAATCTCTGGGTAGCGCTGCCCCGTTAAACCCAAAGCGCTCTATGCCGTCGATGGCTTTGTTGATTCCCAGGCTACGCAGTATTCGGATTGATATTAGGTTTCGGGATTTGTAGAGCGCCTCTCTAAGTCGTGTTGGCCCGTAAAATTTTCCGCCGTCATTTTCCGGGCGCCATGTGTTTTCCAGTAGTTTGTCTTCAAAAACTACTGGGGCGTCGTTGATGAGGCTGGCGGTGGTAAAACCGTTTTCTAGCGCGGTGGTATAAATGAAGGGTTTGAAATTGGAGCCTGGTTGTCTTTTTGCTTGAGTGATTCGGTTGAAGTGGCTTTGGTTAAAGTCGAATCCGCCTACCAGGGCTTGGATTCCGCCATTCTGAGGGTTGAGTGCGACAATGGCTGCTTGAGCCTTGGGTAGCTGGCTTAGTTTCCAAGTGTCAGATTTTTTTTGGATGCGGATTAGGTCTCCAATGCTAAATAATTCTTCGGCAGATTTAATAGGAGCTGAGCGGCTGTTGGGGCTGTTGTATCGACGAAGCCCTTTTAGCCCGTTTTCCCAGGGTATTTCAACGGCATCGCCTGATGCCAGTTGTACGATAAGGGACTGCGCACCGACTTTGGTGATGATGGCTGGAGCAAGGTTGCCATAGGTGGGGGCTTCCTTGAGGGCGGACATCCATTCTTCTCGGTTTAAAATTTGATTTTCAGGGCCGCGGTACCCGTGTCGGCTGTCGTATGCTATCAGTCCATCCTGAACGGCTTTTTGGGCGGCGTGTTGCAGTTGGCTATTAACCGTCGTATAGACTCTGTAGCCGTCCATGTAGGCGTCTTGCCCAATCATGTCCAAAACTTCTTTGCGGGCAATTTCTGATACATAGGGAGCGTCCAGCTCAACCTTATATCCGTGGTAGTTGGCTGTCACGGGCTCTGCTTTGGCTGTGGCATATGTTTCTGGGTCGATATGGTGTAAGTCCAGCATCCGTTTAAGAATCCAGTTGCGACGAATCAGTGCGCGGTCTGGATTGGCGATGGGGTTGTAGGCTGAAGGCGCTTTTGGCAGTCCTGCGATCATTGCTAGCTGGGCAAGGCTTAGCTCTTTGATGGATTTACCATAATAAACGAGAGCGGCGGCTTCTATGCCGTAGGCTCGGTTACCTTGGTATATCTTATTCGCGTATAGGGTGAGAATTTCTTCTTTGCTAAGTTCTTCCTCTATGCGAAGGGCTAGCAGTATTTCATTAAATTTTCTGCTGAAGGTTTGTTTTCGAGTCAGGAAAAAGTTTCGGGCAACCTGCATCGTTATAGTGCTGCCGCCAGTTTTTATTTCGCCAGAGGTGATTAATTGAGAAGCTGCACGTAGCAGGCTGGAGACATCGACGCCGCCATGGCGATAAAACCTGTCGTCCTCTGCCGAGAGCAAGGCGCTGATGTATAAGGGAGGCATGTCTTCAAAGGTTATTGGGGTGCGTCGTTTTTCGCCAAATTCTCCGATAAGTTGTGAATCTTGT
>DFBC01000102.1:12042-13462 GCA_002367235.1 Cellvibrionales bacterium UBA3090 | reverse complement strand
TGTGCACCAGGTTATAGGTCGTAGCAAATGATAAGACATGCTCAGTGGCTGTTATGGGTGAACAGAAGAAGATAAGATAAATATTAAGAAATCCTGCTAACTAGGCTTTTTAGAAAGGGTTATTTTTAAAATTCTTAATAACGTTAGATTTGGTTAAGAGCTGGAAGACATAAAAGGTTATCTTGCAAATGAAAAACTTGTCTAAATTGACGTGGGTCTGTTGACAACCCCTCGAGGGCTTCTTATGTTTCGCATCAAATCTAATGAGATCTTATAACATGACCCTAGGCCCACTAATGCTAGACCTTGAAGGGTTGACGCTAACAGCTGATGAAATAGAACTAATACAGAATCCCTGGGTAGGTGGGGTGATATTTTTTGCACGAAATTTTGAGGGTAGAGAGCAAATAACCAAACTGGTCTCAGATATTCGAGCCCTGCGTCCTGAGCTATTGCTTTGCGTCGATCAGGAGGGCGGGCGTGTCCAGCGTTTTAAAGAAGGGTTTACTCGCATTCCTTCAATGCAATTACTGGGGGATCGACTACGTGATGGTGTCCAAGACGCGGATACCTTATTACGTGATGCGGGGTGGCTGATGGCTTCAGAATTGTTGGCATGTGGTGTTGATTTCAGTTTTGCTCCAGTACTTGATGTGGATCGTAGCCAATGTGAAGTGATTGCCGATCGTTCGTTTTCAGATGATCCAGAATTAACGATCCGTTCAGCAACAGCTTTTATCGAGGGGATGCACGATGCCGGGATGGCGGTCACTGGAAAACATTTTCCGGGGCATGGCGGTGTGCGAGCAGATAGCCACCTGGAAACACCCTACGATAATAGGTCGTTAGAGGATTTGCGTGGTCGCGATTTACTCCCCTTTGTCAACTTGTCGGCAGATCTTGATGCGGTGATGCCAGCCCATATTGTGTTTCCTGAAATTGACTCAGAAGCAGTTGGTTTTTCATCGTTCTGGTTGCAGAAAATACTGCGTGAAGAACTCCAGTTTGATGGAGTGATTTTTAGCGATGACCTCTCCATGAAGGGGGCAGATATAGCCGGGGGATATGCTGACAAGGCTTGCTGTGCCCTCCGGGCAGGCTGTGATATGGTGCTGGTTTGCAACAATCGCCAGGGTGCCAGTGAGGTGTTGGCTTACTTGGAGGGCAGTGAGGCTAAGCCTTCTTCCCGACTTTTAAAAATGGCCGCAAGAAAACATCCAGATTGGAATACATTGACCAGTAGTGAGCGGTGGCAAAATACCAGAGCTGCTCTAGCGGCATTAAAATAACTTTTTAATTTAATCATGCAAAAGGAATAGAACCCTATGCAACTTTTGGAAAATTGGCTGGTTAAGTTGACTGGTGAGCAGTACCTGTGGGTAGTCGAAATTTTTCTGATAGTCTTCATTGCTCTTACCCT
>DFBC01000102.1:9737-11977 GCA_002367235.1 Cellvibrionales bacterium UBA3090 | reverse complement strand
ATCCAGCTGTTTGGGCAATCTGGATTCTTGGCGTCAATATGGCGGCTGCCATTGCTGCTCGGGTTGCCGAGTCAGAATTGTATGAGCTGATAGGTCCAATTAACCGTGTTGCCGTAATTTTTCTGAGTGCATTATTTTTGGTGAACCTCATCAGGCGGGCTGAGCGTAATCTGGTTCATCCGGACTACATGGCAGAGCCGATGGATGAAACCACGGTTAAGGCAATAGGTAAATTACTCAGAGCTTCAGTGATCATTACGGCCGTTCTGATCTCTATGCAAGTTTTTGGGTACAGCATCTCTGGGTTGCTTGCATTTGGTGGTATCGGTGGCTTGGCGGTAGGCTTTGCGGCCAAAGACCTTTTGGCCAACTTCTTTGGCGGGCTTATGTTATATCTGGATCAGCCTTTTAAGGTGGGGGATTGGGTCCGTTCACCCGATAAAGAAATTGAGGGGACGGTCGAAGATATTGGTTGGCGCCTGACACGAATCCGCACCTTTGATAAGCGTCCACTGTATATTCCAAATTCGATTTTCAATAGCATTTCAGTGGAAAATCCATCTCGCATGTTAAATAGACGTATCTATGAAAAAGTAGGATTGCGTTATGCCGACGTTGGAAAAATGGATGTGATTGTTAGAGATGTCAAAAGGATGTTGCGAGAGCACCCTGAAATTGATCAGCGGCAGACGTTGATCGTCAATTTTAATAGCTTCTCAGCTTCATCGGTGGATTTCTTTATCTATACTTTTACCAAGACCACTGAATGGATTCCTTATCACGAAATTAAGCAGGATATTCTATTGAAGGTAAGTGACGTCATTGCCCTTCATGGTGCAGAGATTGCCTTTCCTACCTCGACAGTTCACTTGCCTGATCCGGTTCAGCTGGCACAAATGGATAATGTACAGACCACAGGTGCTTAAGGGGTTTAAATGAAAATCGGTATCATTGGCGGTAGCGGGCTTGCTGATTTTTCTGAGCTCAATGTGACGGATCGTATCGATCATCCCACTGATTGGGGCGAGCCTTCATCTCCTTTGATTTGTGGCACTTTTGATGCTCCCGGGTGTTCAGGGGGGGCGGAGGTGGTCTTTATTGCTCGTCACGGTGAGGCACATACTATTCCTCCCCATAAAGTTAACTACCGAGCAAATATTGCTGCATTGAAAGATCAGCAGGTGTCCGCCATTTATGCTGTCAATGTGGTTGGAAGTCTCAATATGGAAATGTGCCCAGGCGATGTGGTGATACCTGATCAGATTGTTGATTATACCTGGGGTAGGGAGCAGACTTATTCCGATAGTTCTTCGGTGGAGTTACAGCATGTAGATTTCACAGTGCCATACGATAAGAAGTTAATGGATAACCTGCTACAACACTCCATCGCACTAGGGTTGCATGTGCATTCCGGGGGTGTATATGGTGCGACTCAGGGACCCAGATTGGAAACAGCTGCGGAAATAGAGCGCATGGGAAGAGATGGCTGTGACATCGTTGGTATGACCGGAATGCCCGAGGCTGCGCTAGCCCGTGAACTTGGTGTTCCTTATGCCTGTATGGCTTTGGTGGTCAATATGGCCGCTGGCCTGTGTGACGGTGAAATATCCATGGATCAGATTAAGCAGATTATCGATTCCAGAATGGCAGACATCCGTAGGTTGCTTGTGGCTGTAACAAAAGGTGAAGAATAGTTAGTCATTACAGAACTCTAAGTGGAGGCCGGATGAATAATATAGGACCTTCTTTCTGTCTACTCTGTTGTTTTTGTGGGGTAACAGCGACATCTTCTGCTGAAGTTTACAAGTGTGTAGATGAAAAGGGTCATACAACCTATAGCGGTATACCTTGCGCGTCCACTTCTGAAAAAATTCAAAATGATATTCAAGAAGGTGCTAGTGGTCAGCGAAATGCCAATGCAGGGCCTGAAAAAAACGTTAACAATAACGATAAAAAAACCAAAAGCGCTTGGGGCGGTTATATCGATCGTGCCAGAAAAGCTGGGGATCAGTAGAGGGGTATGAGGCACCGGGAATACCTATTCCTATGGCTGGGTGCCTTCTTTCTTGTTCTCGTATTGACTAACCATGACTAATACACCCATTTCTGGGTGATCCAGATAGACAAGCTCGTCTCTGGAAACTCTCGCAGATTGTTCCAGAACAATGATGTCGGTTGTTTTATATTGCTGGGCACCAAATTGGTATTCTCGTTTATTTAGTGTATTGGGTCCGCTCTCT
>DFBC01000102.1:9166-9641 GCA_002367235.1 Cellvibrionales bacterium UBA3090 | reverse complement strand
CAACTCGATGGCCATCCATTTCGGGTGTGGATGTTGAAAGAGAAAATTTGGCTTTCCAAAGGTTGGCTTGAATATGCAGGTAACGATTTTTTACCAGCCGAAGGCTACCCTCTAGTTCGTGATGAGCGCCGAACTGGTCGCCACCCTGAACTAATACCCAGGGACTGTTCTTGTGGTCAAGGCCCTCTTGGCGCCAAGCTTTGTGATAAAGCACTCTGTAACCGGGGGCGCGCGCCAGCGTCCGGCTGTCTGGTAAGAGTTTTAGGAGGTCAGTGGGTAGGGGCGTGTATGGTTCCTCCAAATTTGTTGTTTCTGTGTTCTGCGAAAGGTTTACCCAGTGATCCGGGTAGTTGAGCTGATGATCTGTGCGGTGTTTCTCTTCTCGATATAAGTCTTGTTGGCTAAAGATAACCACTTCTACCTGATACCAAGGTGGGTTTTCAGTATCCGCTGTTTGGGCGTGTGATGGATGAGT
>DFBC01000102.1:6537-9045 GCA_002367235.1 Cellvibrionales bacterium UBA3090 | reverse complement strand
CGCTGCTCGGTGGTATCCATTGTTGCCGTAAATTTTAAGGTGCTGGCACCTTGTAATCGATAAATGTCGGGTTGTTTTTGTACCAGTTGCACTATTGTTAGTGGCTCTACAACGGTATCACTACCGAACTCTATACGTCCACCGATGGGGCCCGCATCCACTTTAACAATCCCAAGAGCTCGGGCCTGTAGTTTGATAGAGGTGACCTGGTATAAATTTTTGAGATGTTCGGGTAGCAGCCCAAATCGGTCGATCATCTCGACCTGAAGTTCTCTAAGTTCACCGTCAGACCGGGCGTTGGCAATTCGCTTGTACATCATCAGTCGCATATGTACGTCGGGTAAATAGTCCTCTGGTATTAGCGCTGGAATATTAAGGTTAATTTCAACTTCTTCGGAGAGCGGGATGTCGAGCTCGATAGATTTCCCCTGTCTAATGGCTTCTACTGCTCGTTCAAGTAGCTCCATATAGAGGGTGAATCCTATGGACTGGATGTGGCCACTCTGGTCCTCACCTAATAACTCACCCGCACCGCGAATTTCCAAATCATGTGTGGCCAGTGTGAAACCTGAACCGAGTTGATCTGCACTACTGATGGCTTCGAGGCGTTTTACAGCATCGGCTGTCATTGATTTTGGGTTGGGTGTTAGAAGATAAGCGTAGGCTTGGTGATGGGATCGCCCCACACGACCTCGCAGTTGGTGTAATTGAGCCAGGCCAAATTTGTCGGCGCGGTCAATAAGAATAGTGTTGGCACTAGGGATGTCGATGCCGGTTTCAATAATGGTGGTACACACCAGAATATTAAAATGCTGGTGATAGAAGTCTGACATGACTTTCTCCAGCTGACGTTCCCGCATTTGCCCATGGGCAACTTCAATGCGTGCCTCGGGCACCAGCTCTTGTAATTCCCTCGCCGTTCTTTCGATACTTTTTACTTCGTTGTGAAGATAGTAGACCTGACCGCCACGTAATATCTCCCGAAGAATGGCCTCGCGAGTAATCCGAGGGTCACTTTGGCGGACAAAGGTTTTGACCGATAGTCGCTTGGCTGGCGGCGTAGCAATAATGGACAGGTCTCTGATGCCAGACATGGACAGATTTAGTGTTCGTGGTATTGGGGTGGCCGTAAGGGTCAGGATGTCCACTTCGGCGCGAAGAGATTTGACCTTTTCTTTTTGCCGTACGCCAAAGCGGTGTTCCTCATCGATAATGAGTAGCCCCAAGTTGCTGTAATCAATATCTGCATGGAGTAGTTTGTGTGTGCCTATCAATATGTCGACTTTGCCACTGGTTGTATCGGCTAGTACTTTTTCCTGCTCTTTGGCGGTGCGAAAGCGTGATAACTCTTCGATAGTCACTGGCCAGTTGGCGAATCGATCGCGGAAATTTTCCAGATGCTGGTGAGCCAGAAGGGTAGTCGGTACCAGCATGGCGACCTGCTTTCCACTTGAAACAGCGATAAAGGCAGCGCGCATGGCAACTTCGGTTTTACCAAAGCCTACATCGCCGCAGACCAATCTATCCATAGGTTGTTCTGAAAGCATGTCACGTTTAGTGGCTTCAATGGTGTCGTGTTGATCCGGCGTTTCCTCAAAGGGGAAGTCGGCACAAAATGTACGGTAGTCTTCCTCGGGGTCTTCACAGGAAAACCCTCTTCTGGCCGCACGGGCAGCATAGATGTCAAGAAGCTCTGTCGCGGTATCCCTTATTTGTTTTAGCGCTTTATCTTTGGCTTTTTGCCATTGCTCACTTCCCAGCCGATGAAGTGGAGCCAGCTCCTCTTCACTCCCGCTGTAGCGACTGATGAGGTGGAGTGATGATACGGGGACATAAAGTTTAGCCTGGTCGGCGTATTCAAGCGTTAGGAACTCTTGTGGTTCACCTGCAGCCGTAATGGTTTGTAGGCCACGATAACGTCCTACTCCATTGTCAATATGGACCACCGGTGCGCCAACTCGCAGTTCGGTCAGATTTTTTACGACTTGGTCGGCATCTTCCCGCTGTTTATTGCGCCGCCGCCGTTGCATAACCTGTTGGCCAAACAGCTCTGATTCGCTGATCAGGCAAATGGCTGGATTTTCTATAGATAGCCCACGGGCCAATGGGTAAACAGTAATGGCAATGGTCAGGTCGCTATCGCTAAATGCTGTCCAGTTATCTAATTCGACGGGATGAATATTGATCCTGTCCAGCAGCTCTAGAAGCGTTTCTCGTCGTCCCTGGGTTTCAGCGCAGAATAGTGTTCGCTGAGTTGTGTTGTGGAGGTAGTGCTCCAGGTTGCTCAGGGGTTTGTCCGACTTTGCATTAACCGCGACATTGGGCAATGGTCGATAAGGCAGAGATAAGTGATTTGTTTTTGTCTGGCTTGTGTCGTCGCTAGCGGTGCTGAGCAGTGTCCTGGGGTAGTTTTTTAGATGGCGGAACAGCTCGGCAACAGGAATAAACACTTCACTGGGTGGTAATAGCGGTCTGGTTGGGTCGATGCTGTATTCGTCGTATCTTTGG
>DFBC01000102.1:0-6462 GCA_002367235.1 Cellvibrionales bacterium UBA3090 | reverse complement strand
CGGGTAGGTAGTCGAAGAGCGTGGCGCATTGGTCAAAAAATAGGGGTAAAAAATATTCTATCCCCTGAGAGGTTACCCCCTCGCTAATATCCTGATAGACGGGACAACGCCGTTGGTCTACATCGAAGTGCGCTATCCAGTTGTCTTGAAAGCGTTTAATGGCGGGTTTGTCTAAGGGGATTTCCCTGGCCGGTAACAGGCAGATTTGATCTGTTTGGGTCAGCGTACGCTGTGTTTCCGGATCAAAAGTGCGAAGAGTTTCAATTTCATTGTCGAATAGGTCAATTCGAAATGGCCGCTTACTACCCATTGGATAAATATCGACGAGTGCACCGCGTACCGTAAACTCCCCGTGCTCAATTACCGTGTCGACGTATCGGTAACCGCTGCGTTCAAGTTTTGCTCTGAGCTCATGTAAGTCAATCTGGTCGCCGACCTGGTAGTCAAAGGCGCGCTGGCTGACGAATTCTACCGGTGGCAAACGGTGCATTAATGTCGTGACGGGTACAACGACTATTCCGTTGCTTGTTTGTGGCAGTCTGAAGAGCGTGCGTAGTCGCTCTGAAATAATATCCTGGTGGGGGGAAAAAAGGTCATAGGGTAGTGTTTCCCAATCAGGAAAGTGAAACACCGGAGTTTTTTTGCCCAGAAAAAATTGCAGTTCGATTTCTAGTTGGGCGGCAGTTCTGGCAGAGTCCGTGACAACGATGGTTAGCCCCTGATGTTGTAGGCAGGCTTCTGAAATCGCATGGGCTGCACCAGCACCATGAATTCCTGACCAAAGGCGTTTGTCGCCCGGCAAATTGGCGGCTGGGAGAGACAAAATTGACATGTTGATGTGGTACTTCTGTGGTTGATCTAGTGAGGTATGCTATTTTAACGGCCACTTAGTGAGATTGATATGTGTCTTTGGAATTTGTAGTGAGTGTTTGTTCGCGAATCATACTGTTGTGTCTGCTTTTGGTTTTGGCTGGCTGTGCTGGGCAGGAGTTTCGCCTGCAGAATTTTGCCAAGACTGATATTGATATGGTTGCCGATCAGCACCAGCATGCGGTAGAAGCGTTGCTTAAAGAGCTGACGATCAAGTTATACAAGCGCAACCCACGATACCTTAAGTTGACTCCTGGGCGCACTATAGAAAAGCGCACATCGCAGATCTTTGATTCCCCTGGGCAGTTACAATTTTCTGAGTTGGGTGTGAGTGGTACCGATGCGATAGAGCTGGCTTTGAATGGTGACTACACGGGTGACAGGGTCTTTGCTTTGATGGTTGGATTGACCGATATGATCAGGCGCTCTTATGGTTATCAATCTGAGTTTTTTATGTTCTCGGAGTTAGACGAGCAGCAGCTCTACTTGAGTGCTCGCAACTTGGAGATAGCCCTTTGGCGTCTCTATAGTCATCGTGACGAAAGGGGTCACCCTTTGATATTGACCAACAGTCGAAACGGAGAACGGCATAATCTCAGTTACGAGAGACTGTTTGGTAAATTGATTGCGCTGCAGGATATGTTGGGGACGATTGTGGCCGGAAAGAACCAGCGTGTCATCAAAACGGTTGCCCAAAATGTAGCGACAATGGCCTTCTTTCCCTTGTAAGTTGTACGCTGATATTTGTTTAAAGTGCAGCAACCTTGATCTGTCTCAATCAACACTTAATCGTAGCTTTATAAGTCGCTGATTATTCATCAGTCTTATTCCCACTAAACATGGTTGCCCTGAAAACATCGAGAACGGATAATACCCACCCTTAAAAGGACTGTGCTCAAAGCACGACATCATCTAAGCAAGAGGTTTACTACGTGATAGAAGAAACTCGCCCCGTACCCGCCGACTTTTTTGCAGACTGGAAAGAGCGTGAAGCATTAGCTGAGGCTATGATTCCACTGATTGGTAAGCTCTACAGAGAGAATAACGTGTCTCTCTATATGTATGGTAAGAGCATGGTGAACCGCTCTGTAATTGAGTTAATGAAAGGGCACCGGTTTGTACGCCAAATGGAGCACAATGAGCTATCAGAGTATGAAACCTTTCCCTTGATCGAAGCTCTTGCAGCGATGAACCTTGGGCCTGCACATATCGATGTTGGCAAGCTTACCGTGAAATATCAGGAGTCTGGTAATGGCGGTAATGTCACCGAATTCTTACAGAAAGAGGTGGGTGATGATATCGGTAGTACTCGCAAGCCTCTGCCCGAGCCCCAGGATGTTGTTCTCTATGGCTTTGGGCGGATCGGTCGTCTGCTTGCCCGCTTGTTGATTGAAAAGACCGGGAGCGGCGATCTGCTCCGGTTGAGAGCTATTGTCGTTCGTAAAGGTAAGAGTCTGGATGACCTGGCTAAGCGTGCCAGCCTGTTGCGTCGTGATTCCGTGCATGGCGCATTCGACGGGACAATTAGAGTTCTGGAAGACCAAAATATATTGGTATGTAATGGTAATCCGATCCAGGTGATCTATGCGAATTCACCCGCCGAAGTGGATTACACAGATTATGGTATTAGTAATGCTATCGTTGTGGACAATACCGGCGTTTGGCGCGACGAAGATGGCTTGGGCCAGCATTTAAAATGCCCCGGTGCCAGCAAAGTAATCCTTACTGCGCCAGGCAAGGGAAGTATTCCGAATATTGTGTATGGCATCAATCACCATGAAATTACCCCGGATGCCAAGATTATTTCAGCTGCATCATGTACCACGAATGCCATTGTGCCGGTACTAAAGGCGCTGCAGGACAAATATGGTATTGATAAAGGGCACGTTGAAACGGTTCATTCATACACCAATGATCAGAATCTGATTGATAATTATCACAAGGGCTCACGTCGCGGTCGCAGTGCGGCACTTAATATGGTGTTGACAGAGACAGGTGCAGCTAAGGCGGTCGCTAAAGCATTGCCCGAGCTGGAAGGTAAGCTGACGGGTAACGCTATCCGTGTGCCAACACCCAATGTTTCTATGGCTATTCTGAATCTGCAGTTGGACAGCGAAACAACAAGAGATGAGCTCAATGAGTACATGCGCAAAATGTCTTTGTACTCTAACTTACAGCAACAGATTGATTACACGATATCGACCGAGGCCGTCTCTACAGATTTTGTGGGTTCGAGGCACGCTTGTATCTTTGATTCGGAAGCTACCATCGTGAGCGGTGATAGCGTTGTGTTGTACTGTTGGTATGACAATGAGTTTGGTTACAGTTGTCAGGTGGTCAGGTGTCTTGAGGCATTGGTTGGTGTTTCTTGGCCAATGTATCCTAAGTCCTGATTGGTCTTGCTGTGTTTGATGGAACCCCGACGAGTCGGGGTTCTTCATTGATAAGGATATGATCTTTATCAATAAACTCATAAGTGAAGCGAATTACCACAATAACCGTACTGGTAATAAAAGGTCTCGACCTTTATAATCGCGCCGTTCTAAATTCTGATGTTTTTGCATTTGGCAGCAAAAATAAATAAGCCATCTCTGGCATCAGAAATTACAGTTTTGTCGCCATGGTGTTGCGATATTTTTTGGGGAGCTCTTTAAGAGCAAAAATCAATTCAACTGCGTCAGTAGGTGCAACCTATGATTAAGATCCGTCGCGGATTGGACTTACCTGTTTCGGGTGCGCCCGAGCAAGTCATTCACGATGGGCCCGACGTGAATTCTGTTGCCATTATTGGCTTTGACTATGTTGGTATGAAACCAACGATGGCTGTCAAAGAAGGCGATAGAGTCAAAAAGGGCCAGTTACTGTTCTCTGATAAGAAGACCGAGGGGGTTCGTTTTACGGCACCCGCATCCGGTGTTATTTCAGCCATTAATCGCGGTGAACGCCGTGTGCTTCAATCTGTAGTGATTGATGTCGATGGCGATGATCAGGAAACTTTTTCACAATACAGTGTTGCAGAGCTAGCTAGCCTGGATCGTACAGCTGTTGTCACTAACCTGGTGGATTCCGGGCTTTGGACAGCGCTGCGCACACGACCCTATTCCAAGGTGCCAGCCCCTTCTTCCAGTGCTCCCAGTTCTATATTTGTTACTGCTATCGATACCAACCCGTTGGCAGCAGACCCGGCACTGGTCATTGCTGAACGTGAAGATGACTTTGCTAATGGTTTGAAGGTGCTTGCACGCCTCACCGATGGCCCTGTCCACCTATGTTCAGCCAGTGATGCTGCGGTGGCAGGTGGCGATGTGAATGGCGTTCAGTCTCACCAGTTCTCCGGGCCACACCCCGCAGGTTTGGTTGGCACCCATATTCACTTTATCGACCCAGTCAGCGACCATAAAACAGTCTGGTATGTCGGCTATCAAGACGTACTGGCCATTGGTGCGTTGTTTACCACGGGTCAGCTAGACACTCGTCGCGTTATTGCGTTGTCAGGACCTCAGACCGAGCGACCCCGGCTGATTCGCACCAGGTTAGGTGCAAGTTTGGGTGAGCTGACTGCAGGTGAGCTTAAGTCTGGTGAAACCAGAGTGATCTCCGGGTCAGTCCTCTCTGGTCGCAATTCATCAAATGATATTGCCGGCGGCTCTTATTCTTATCTTGGTCGATATCACCAACAGGTGACGGCGATTCTGGAAGGGCGCCAAAGAGAGTTTTTCCGCTACCTGTCTCTAGGTGGTGATCGTCACTCAGCCATGCCTATTTATCTCTCTGCCCTGAACAAGGGTAAGGAAGTGAGCTTTACGACCAACACTAATGGTAGTGAGCGTGCGATGGTACCTCTGGGTAACTATGAAAAGGTAATGCCTTTGGATGTATTACCTACACAGTTGTTGCGTGCTTTGATTGTGGGTGACACTGAAACAGCGCAAAAGCTGGGTTGTCTTGAGCTTGATGAAGAAGATCTTGCCCTATGTACCTACGTTTGTGTCGGTAAGTACGAGTACGGTCCCATTCTTCGGAATAACCTGTCTCGTATTGAGAAGGAGGGTTGATAGTGAAGGTGTTACGTAACTATCTGGATAAAATTGAACCGCACTTTGAAAAGGGCGGTAAGTGGGAAAAATGGTTTGCCCTCTATGAAGCGGCCGATACCATTTTCTATTCACCCGGCAGTGTGACCAAAAATGGTTCTCATATTCGCGATGGTATTGACCTGAAGCGTGTCATGATTACTGTTTGGCTCGCGGCTTTTCCTGCCATGTTCTACGGTATGTATAACCTGGGTTTTCAAGCCAACACAATTATGGCTGCTACAGGTGCAACCTCCGTTGAGGGTTGGCATGGTGTTTTGATCTCAATGTTTGCTGGACATGATCCATCGAGTCTTTGGGACTGTATGTTGTACGGCGCGGTTTACTTTGTGCCTATCTACATGATCACCTTTGTGGTTGGTGGCTTTTGGGAAGTCCTGTTCGCCATGGTTCGTGGCCACGAAGTGAACGAAGGCTTTTTTGTTACTTCGATTTTGTTTGCCTTGATTTGCCCACCCGATATGCCCTTATGGCAAGTCGCGCTAGGTATCAGCTTTGGTGTCGTGATCGGCAAGGAAGTATTTGGTGGTACGGGTAAAAACTTCCTGAACCCTGCGCTCACCGGTCGTGCATTCCTGTTCTTTGCCTATCCATCAGAAATGTCTGGAGATGCGGTGTGGACAGCGGTCGATGGTTTCACTGGCGCAACGGCACTGTCAGTAGCTGCAACGCAGGGCATTGAAGTGTTGCAACAGCAAATGACCTGGATGGACGCTTTTATGGGCAAGATGCACGGGTCCATTGGTGAAACATCAACCCTGGCTATCTTTATTGGTGGCGCACTGTTGCTGCTCAACCGAATTGCCGCATGGCGGATCATCGCCGGGGTAATGATCGGTATGATCGCCTTGTCCACGCTGTTTAACTTTATTGGTTCAGATACCAATCCCATGTTTAACGTGCCTTGGTACTGGCACCTTGTGATGGGTGGTTTTGCTTTTGGTATGGTCTTTATGGCGACAGATCCTGTCTCTGCATCGATGACTGATACTGGCAAGCTCTGGTTTGGTGGTTTGATCGGCGTGATGGTCGTATTGATCCGTGTTGTAAACCCAGCTTTCCCCGAAGGCATGATGTTGGCCATCCTATTTGCTAACTTATTTGCACCGCTGATCGATCATTTTGTGGTTGAAGCTAATATCAAACGGAGGGTTGCACGTGGCTAGTAACGACTCTACTTCAAAAACTATTATTGTTGCGCTGGCACTTTGTATTGTCTGTTCAGTATTTGTTTCTACTGCAGCCGTTATGCTCAGGCCCGCTCAACAAGCGAATAAAGACCTTGATCGGAAAACCAACATTCTTGCAGCAGCTGGTATGTTGAAAGAAGGTGTTAGTGTCGATGAGCAGTTTGCAAGCATCAAAACCCGTGCCGTGGATATGGCCACTGGTAAGTTTTCTGATGCAGTTGACACGGTTACCTACGATCAGCGCAAAGCATCTAAAGATCCTGCTCTGTCCGATGATTTAGGCG
Source organism: Cellvibrionales bacterium UBA3090 (assembly GCA_002367235.1). Taxonomy (GTDB): domain Bacteria; phylum Pseudomonadota; class Gammaproteobacteria; order Pseudomonadales; family Porticoccaceae; genus Porticoccus. Next base: position 24 of record DFBC01000102.1, on the reverse strand, counting down.
ATGCAGATCTGGCTAAAATTGGTC
>DFBC01000123.1 GCA_002367235.1 Cellvibrionales bacterium UBA3090 | reverse complement strand
GATAAGCGGAAGTTACCCATGCCGCGCAAGATTTCATCGAGCGTTTCACCGGCAGAAGAAGAAACACCATCTGTGACAAGCAGTAAATCGCCCTGAGTCAGGCCGGCATTTAATACAAGCTCAATAGCTTTCTCGGCAGCGTCTTCGACATTACTTCCTCGACTCGGCATTATATTGGGATCAAGGGCGGGGATTAAAGCCGCCACGGTGTCAGCGTCATCGGTTAGTGGGCTGACAGTGAATGCACCGCCCGCATAGGCGACAAGAGCTGTCGTGCCTTCTTCGCGATGTTGCAATAAGTCGATTAATTTCAATCTGGCCCGAGTCAACCGGTTGGGTTTCAGATCTCTTGCCAACATGGAGGGAGAAAGATCAAACAGAATCACCAGAGCACTTTCCTGTTTGTGCACAGGTAATGGGGTGCGCTCCCACGAAGGGCCTGCCATACCTAATGTAGCTAGTAGCCACCCGGTTAATGCTACAAGGATCAGTGAGCGCCGTTGTTTTATGGGAATACGATCCAGAAGTAGAGGGAGTAACTCTGCAGAAATTACATGCTCCCAGCTACCCGTTTGGTTTTGGTTTCGATAAAGCCACCCGCAGGCAGCTAGCGCCGGCAGGATAGCGAATAACCAGAGGGGGCGCAGAAAATGAAACTCCGACAGTGTATTAAACCAATCCATCAGTTTTGCTCTCTACGGTGAGCGATCGGTACAAGCAGCAGACTACATATGAGCGCCACACCTAGAGGCCAGAAAAACAGCGACTTTGTGGGTCGTAGTGTCTCGGCTTCTTGGTCGACAGGCTCCAGCTGATCCAACTGTTGATAAATGGCCTCCAGTTCTTCGGGGTTTCTCGCCCTGAAGTATTGGCCCCCAGTTTTATCGGCAATCGCGGTGAGTGTCGTTTCATCCAAATCCCGTGAAGGATTGACGCGTTTGCTGCGAAAAAATCCACGTTGCAACATCACTTCGGCACCAATGCCAATAGTGTAAATTTTGATGCCTTCGCTGGCGGCTATTTCCGCAGCCTCAAGAGGTTGAACTTCTCCGGCAGAGTTTGCACCATCGGTAAGTAAAATTAGAACCCGGTGATTTTCAGGTCGCTGTTTAAGTCGTTTAACGGCGAGCCCTATGGCATCACCAATGGCTGTTTTTTCTCCTGCAAAGCCTATTTGGGCTTCACCAAGCAGCGTATTCATGGTTCGACGGTCAAAGGTCAAGGGCGTTTGTAGGTATGGGCGAGTACCGAACAGAATGAGTCCCAAGCGATCGCCTTGGCGTCTTTCTACGAAGTCGGTAACGACATACTTGACGGTGGTCAGCCGGTCAACCGAATTGCCATTTACGACCATGTCGGTTTGTTCCATGCTCCCGGAAATGTCAACGGCCAACAGTAAATCTCTACCGTTGCTGGGTAGCGTCACGGGATCGCCAATCCACAGGGGGCGGGTAGCGGCTAGCAGTATGGCAACCCAGGCGAGTGTTAATAGCAGTAACACTAACCAGTGCCAGTGATTGCCCCGGTTGGTATCGCTAGATTGGGCCGCGAGATCGGAATAGATGGGTGATTTGAGTGCCGGTACCGCAATATCTAGCTTACCCCGCCATAGCCGGTAGATGAGGGGTAAGGGGAGTAACAGCATGATCCAGGGCCATTCGAAGGTCAGCATTGTGGGGGCTTCCTGCGATGTTTTTTAAGCCATTGCCGGGCCGATTGGTTCAACTGCTGCATAAGCTGGTCGGGTATCTCGGGACTTTTCTGGTACGGCAGGTTACCTAGCTGTTGCTGTATTTCTTCATCAAAAATTGGGGATGCACAACATTGGTTGAGCTGTGACAGCATGCTGGGGGTCGACTCAGCTTCGAGTGATAACTGCGGGTAGGCCGTTTTAGCTGTTCTCCGTAATAATGTCAGAATTTCCCGACATTGGCTGAGGGGCTGATGTGCATGTTGAAACTGCAGCTGGTCGAGATGACGAAGGGCCTCTTTTCGATAACAGTTATGGGCATGCCATCTCAGTAGCCATCTCGTGCTGAAATAAATGGTTGCTACGACAAGAATCATCAGCATCCACCATCCTGGTGCCGGTGGCCACCAGGAAATAGGGTCTGGTAGTTGGATATCGCGTAATTGTGACAACGGGTCTTGGGGATTCATTGTCTACGCCCCGGTTTTTTTCTACCGTAGGCTTGCTGCAATACGGACAGAATGGGTGCCGATGTTTCAAATGACAGGCAGCCCATACGCAATTGCACCGAGAGCTGACGCAGGTGCGCCAGGCGGTCTTTGAATTGCTGTTCAAATTTTCGGCGAATGTCAGGGCCTCGGGTATTTAAGCTGAACCGTTGTAGACCATTGGTTACCTGATAATTCGCTGGGGGCGGTAATTGTGCTTCGAGTGGGTCGTGAATATGGCAAAAGTTAATGTCACAGTGGCGGGCTAGCTCAAACAAGTGTTGTTCACAGTGTTTGTCTAAATCGTGGAAGTCACTGATCAGGAACAGTGTAGATCCTGGCATTGCGACCCTGCGAGTGTCTTCCAATATTTCTGACAATGAATAGCGACTGGTTTGGTTTTGAATGAGCTGTTCACTGAAGTCTCGTAGCTTATGAATTAATTGTAGGACGCAGTGGTGGCTTCGCCGAGCCCGAATATCGCACTGTGTGTCGCCACCAAAAATCAGTCCCCCCACTCGATCATTGGCGTTCAGTCCGGCCCAGGCCAGTGCTGCAGCAACCTGGCACGCGGTGACGGACTTAAGCTCCCTTGAACCAAAAAACATAGTGGGGCGTAGATCGGCAACTATGAGGACGGGGCGTTCTCGCTCTTCGCTAAATAGCTTTGTATGGGGTGTCAAGGTTCGCGCTGTTACACGCCAGTCGATGGTTCGTATATCATCGCCGGGTTGGTATTGGCGAACTTCTTCGAAATCCATGCCTCGGCCCCGAAAGCGGGATTGATGTCCACCAAGGAGTGGGTTCTTCGCCATGATTCTGGGGAAGAATTTTAGATCCCGGACACCAAAACGTAGTTTTACTAACGTCGAAATATCAGCAATGGCCGGATTTGTGAGGTCGTTATTAGTCATCAATTAGGCAGACGGTACAGTGCTAAGCAGGGTGTCTATAACCTGATCGGGAGTGACGCCATTTGCCTCGGCCTCAAAACTGAGAATCAATCGGTGTCTCAAGACATCGTGTGCCACGGCTCTAACATCATCCGGCGAGACGTAATCGCGGGCGTTGAGCCATGCATTGGCCCGAGCACAACGGTCGAGAGAAATTGTTGCCCGTGGACTGGCGCCGTAATCGAGCCAGCTCTCTAACTTCTCGCCATATTGAGAAGGATTTCTGGTTGCCAGAATAAGCTGGACTATATACTCCTCGACGGGTTCGGCCATATGCACAGAAAGAACTTCCTTTCGCGCCTCCATCAATGCGTCCTCTGACACCCTTTCAATTTCTTCCGGAGTGGTTTGTCTCGCTTCATTGCGAGCAATCGACAGAATTTCGCGTTCGGCATCCGCCGCGGGATAGCCAACATTGACATGCATTAGGAATCTATCCATTTGTGCTTCTGGCAATGGATAGGTTCCTTCCTGCTCAATCGGATTCTGAGTGGCCATAACCAAAAAAAGCTGGGGTAGTGGATAAGTTTTTCGACCCACACTAACTTGGCGTTCGGCCATTGCCTCTAAAAGGGCTGACTGAACTTTGGCGGGTGCACGGTTGATTTCATCGGCTAGAACTAAATTGTGAAAGATAGGGCCTGGCTGAAATTTGAAACTACCATCTTCGGGTCTGTAGATATCACTGCCAGTAATATCGGCTGGCAACAAATCCGGTGTAAATTGAATCCGGTGGAAATCACCACTGATGCCATCAGAAAGGGTTTTAATGGCTTTTGTCTTTGCCAGGCCCGGTGCGCCCTCAACCAGAAGGTGCCCATCAGCCAGTAGAGCAATAATCAGGCGGTCAATTAAGTGTGGTTGGCCCACGATTTGACGATTAAGAAAATCACGTAAAACATTAATTTTTAGTTGCTGGCTCATGTTTCGAACTACGTCTCTTATGGCAAAGTGGTTGCTGAATGGTTATTTTTATGGAGTGTTTGGCGTGGGATTGTACTGTCTGATCTCCATTAACCCAAGTGGTGGGAAACTTGAAGGGTAACCTAGACTATAGGTAGAGGATGAAGTTCAGTTATGTTTCACAATGGCGCATAATCAAACGTCTATCGGCAAAGAATATGAATAAGAGTGAGTGCTATGGATGCAGTGATTGAAGGTGAGTTTTTCAAGCAACTCGAAAAGCAGATTAACGATCGATACCCCGTGCCACTGGCTGCGCATTTACTCTCGTTTTCACAAAAAATCTTTGACCTCCCCGCGCTAGAAGAACTCGAGGGTGACCCTATGGCTGTTGCCATGGCGTTTCTCGATAACTTTCTAACATTCACAAAGAAGGTCGATTTAAATACCCCCAAGGTCAAAATTTTCAATCCTGACTCGCCGGATGAAAAGAGCGCTTGTAATACAACATCTATTTTTATTATTCAGCGGGATATGCCTTTTTTGGTGGATTCTGTTCGCATAGAGCTGAACCGTCGCGGCCTTAATATTCAAACGATTAAAAGCACGATTCTCAATGTCATCCGTGATGAGGAGGGTACATTGGTTAGTGCCTTTGCCGATGTGGAGGACCCCTATAGCTGTAAAGAAGCCCTGATTTCTATCGGCGTGGATTTCCATCGTTCGAAGGAAAAGCATCTTGAAATGGAGCAAAGTATTCTTGAGGTGCTCCGTGACGTAGAGGCGGTGACAGATGATTTTTTACCTATGGTTGCTCGGTTAAATGAGGCGATTAATGAGGTAAAAGAAAATAAGGGGCGGCTGCCTACAGAGGAGGCAAGTGAACTGGCCGCGTTTCTCGAATGGATGCGGGATGATGCCTATATTCTCCTTGGATGTTCTGAATATAAACTCGCAAAGGTCGATGCCTCACCAAAACTGGAATACTTACCTAACCGTCAGCTGGGGATATTTGTTTGTCACCCCGCCGAGGTTGAGGAAATGGTGTTAAATGATTTAAGCCCTGGTCTTTCCGCGTTTCACCGGAATGGCACTCCCATGGCCCTGACAAAATCCTCTCTTCGTTCCAGAGTTCATCGGCAGGCCTATTCTGATTACATTGTGCTCAAGCGGTATGACGAAGAAGGTGAGGTGATAGGAGAAAGACTGTTTATGGGGTTGTACACCTCCCGAGTGTACACAATGAGTCCTTTTCAGATTCCCCTTATCCGTCAGCGTGTTCTAAAGGTTCTCGATCGAGTTGGATTCCCTAAAGGGAGCCATGATTACAAGGCAATGTGCCAATTAATTGAGGTGCATCCAAGGGACGAATTGTTTAATTGTACGGTAGAAGAACTTTATAAAGTTTTAATGGATATTTGGCAGATTAACGAGCGCAGAATGGTCAAGTTCTTTATGAGAACGGACCCCTTTGAGAAGTTTGTCAATTGCCTGGTTTACATGCCACGTGATATTTACCGTACATCTATACGTGAGCAGATTGAGGTACTCCTCAAGCAGGAGTTGGACGCGAGTGAGTGTGAATTTAATACCTATTTTTCGGAGTCCGTTTTAGCTCGTACTCAGTACGTGGTGAAAGTCAATTCTTCGCATTTTAAGGGAGTAGATCATCGACTACTCGAAACCAAGATTATTCAGCTGACGCGTGATTGGTGTGATGATTTAAGAGTTGCGGCTATCGACCAATGGGGTGACGAGGTAGGGCGACACCTGTCGAGTGTTTACCGCAATGCTTTTCCTGCTAGTTATCAGGATCACTTTGATCACTGTTCTGCCATTCAGGATATCGGGCTCTTTCAAACACTCACCAGTGATCACGAAATAGCCATGAGCTTTTATCAGTCCGAGAATGCTGAACGTAATGTGATGCACTTTAAAGTGTTTCATCGGGGTGCCCAACTGGAACTCTCTAGTTTGGTTCCGATGCTTGAAAATTTGGGCTTTAGAGTCATCGGTGAGCATCCTTATCAGATAGCGCCAGCAGATAGTGATGAAATCTGGATACACGATTTCACCCTATTGTTTGGTTTGGATGTCGAAGTAGACGTTTCTGCCGTTCGTAATACATTTCAGGATGCCTTCGAAGCCGTTTGGTATGGAAATACAGAAAATGACAGCTTTAACCATTTAGTGGTTGGTGCGCGTTTAGACTGGCGAACTGTTGCTATGTTGAGGCTCTACGCACGGTACATGAAACAGCTAGGCAGTAGTTTTAGTCAAAATTTTATAGCCGATACATTAGCCACGAACCTGGAGATTACCCGTAATCTAGTGGCTCTTTTTCGCTGCTTATTTGATCCGAAAGTCGTTGGGCTTAGTAGTCAAGAATACGGACGTGCCGATCGACTTAATGAGAAGGTGATAGAAGCTCTGGATTTGGTCAGCAACCTTAACGAAGACAAAGTGCTGAGAAGTTATCTTCAGTTAATTAATGCGACTAAGCGAACAAATTTTTTCCAGCTAGATGCGGAGGAAAAGTATAAACCCTATTTGTCGGTAAAAATTTCTCCGCTGGAAATTGACGATGCGCCAGACCCTAAACCTCTGTATGAGATATTTGTCTATTCGCCAAGAATGGAAGGCGTTCATTTGCGATCGGGAAAGGTGGCTAGAGGTGGCCTTCGCTGGTCGGATCGCATGGAAGATTATCGTACGGAAATTTTGGGCTTGGTTAAGGCTCAACAGGTTAAAAACGCGGTGATTGTGCCTACTGGTGCAAAGGGTGGTTTTGTACCAAAACAGATTGATCGTAAAGCGACTCGTGAGGAATTTCTGCAAGAGGGACTGGCTTGTTATCAATTGTTTATACAGGGCCTGTTAGATATTACCGATAATATTGTCGATGGTAAGGTTGAGCCGCCACACTGTGTCGTGCGCCGAGATTACGACGATACTTATTTGGTCGTAGCGGCTGATAAAGGTACCGCTAGCTTTTCCGATTTTGCCAATAAAATTGCGATTTCTCGCGGTTATTGGTTAGGCGATGCTTTTGCTTCGGGTGGGAGTCATGGCTACGACCATAAGAAAATGGGTATTACCGCCCGAGGAGCCTGGGTTTCTGTACAGCGCCACTTTAGGGAGCAAGGACTCAATACCCAATCTGATCAGTTGAGTGTCGTTGGTATTGGTGACATGTCAGG
>DFBC01000049.1 GCA_002367235.1 Cellvibrionales bacterium UBA3090 | reverse complement strand
GTTGTTGGTGTTTTGGCCACTGAGAAAACGCTGAGCAGTGCCTCATTTCAGGCACTTAAATACAGTTTTTCCAAAACAGTAAAAGTTGAGGTTCAGGCATGCCCTGAATTTGTCCATCTGGTGGAAAATTTAGATCATCAGGGAGAAGTGGCAGAGAAGGTTGCCGAGCAATATATTCAGCCGCTTCTGGATAAAGGTGTGGATCAATTAATTCTCGGTTGTACCCATTTTTCTTTTTTAAGAAAAGCCATAGAAACGTGTGTGCAGGGGCGGGCTGAGATTATTGAAACGGCCATTCCTGTCGCGGCAGAGCTCAAAAGGCGTTTGTACGAGTTAAATATTCACCGTGAGTATGAAGGGGGCAGTGGAGAGGGTGGTGAAGAAGGCGTTGAAGAGGGCGGTGAAGAGTTCTGGTCCAGTGGCACGGCCTCTCAGATTGCAATGAAAATCAATGCATTGTGGGGGCACGATAGCCCGGTGCGTGAAGTGAGGCCTTAACTCGTCGATTTTTGTTGCCGATGGCGAGCTGTTCTGAGGTGCCGATTGTTTAGGTGTAGCACTAGACTGGTCGCTTAAGGCCGATAAGTCTTTAAGTTTGGGTTGAAATGAATGCGTGGTGGTATAAGCGGGGTCAGATAAGACGTTTTCTTAAAACCAGCAGATTCAGGAGAATACACTGGCCGCCCGGTATTAAGTGCGCCCTTTATTGCGGTTTTTGAAGGCCCGTCATATGCATAATATCTTGCGTCGGATGACAACAAATCTGGGATTTCACGGTTGTTTTGTGTACAATTCGCGCTCTTTTTTTTCGTTTTCTTTACATTAACCAGCCGCGTGATACTCATGTTTGATAAAGACCAAACCATTGCCAGTTTTGACCCAGAAGTGTGGGCTGCCATTCAGCACGAAGAGCAGCGTCAGGAAGAGCATATTGAGCTGATTGCCTCTGAAAATTACACCAGCCCAGCGGTGATGGCCGCTCAGGGTACCAAGCTCACTAACAAGTATGCCGAGGGTTATCCTCACAAGCGTTACTACGGTGGTTGTGAGTTTGTCGATCAGACCGAAGAGTTGGCTATTCAGCGCGTGACCAAACTATTTGGTGCTGAGTATGCCAATGTGCAGCCGCACTCTGGTTCTCAGGCAAATAGCGCAGTTTATCAAGCGCTTTGCGTGCCGGGAGACACGGTGCTGGGTATGAGTCTGGATGCCGGTGGTCACCTGACCCACGGTGCCAAGCCAAGCTTCTCTGGAAAAATTTACCATGCCGTGCAATATGGGCTAAACCCTGAAACCGGTCTGGTGGATTACGATCAGATCGAAGCGCTCGCCGTTGAGTCTCAACCCAAAATGATTATCGCAGGCTTCTCAGCCTATTCCGGCGTGCTGGATTGGGCGCGCTTCCGTGAAATTGCGGACAAAGTGGGTGCCTATCTGATGGTCGATATGGCCCATGTTGCCGGGTTGATTGCTGCGGGTGTCTATCCGAACCCGATGCCGTTTGCCGACGTAGTGACATCGACGACCCATAAAACATTACGTGGGCCTCGCGGTGGCATTATTCTCACTAATAGTGAAGAGTTGGCCAAGAAGATCAATTCCGCGGTCTTCCCCGGTGGTCAAGGTGGTCCGTTGTGCCATGTGATTGCGGCAAAGGCCGTGTCGTTTAAAGAAGCCATGACGGATGAGTTTAAAGTCTATCAGCAGCAAGTAGTGAAAAACGCCAAGGCAATGGCGGCTACGTTTATGGATCGCGGTATAAAAATTGTCTCCAGTGGCACTGAGAATCATCTGATGCTGGTCGATCTGATCGGCAAGGAATACACCGGTAAAGATGCCGATGCAGCCTTGGGTGAAGCGTTCATTACGGTCAATAAGAATGCGGTTCCCAATGATCCTCGCTCACCGTTTGTTACCTCTGGTCTTCGTATCGGTACGCCGGCAATTACCACGCGTGGTTTTGCTGAGGCTGAATCCGTAGACCTGGCAAACTGGATTTGCGATGTTTTGGATAGCCTGGAAAATGGGACGTCCGAGAAGGTTATTGCTGAGACGAAAGCCAAAGTTCTGGACGTTTGTGCCCGGTTCCCCGTCTACGGTTAACCTGAAAGTGTTGTCGGTAAAAGCCCCGCACTGAGCGGGGCTTTTGTTTGTCTGGCGCGCGCCGGTGGGCTCGTCCGGGTCGGTTCGAAGATGTGGTATTATGCGTCCCTATTTTAACTGAAAGAAGTTATAGCCATGCATTGTCCCTTCTGCAGTGCTGATGATACCAAGGTGATCGACTCTCGGCTGGTGGCTGAAGGCGTTCAGGTGCGTCGACGTCGTGAATGTCTGTCCTGTAAAGAGCGGTTCACCACCTACGAGGTGGCAGAGTTGTTGATGCCTCGAGTCATTAAAAGTGATGACACTCGAGAGCCATTTGATGAGAATAAGCTTCGAGCCGGATTGCTCCGGGCGTTGGAGAAGCGCCCCGTTGGTATCGAGCAAATTGAAGGGGCTATTTCGAACATACAACACCAGTTGAGAGCCACCGGCGAGCGTGAAATTACATCGCGAATGATCGGCGAGCGGGTGATGACACAATTGAGGGAGCTGGACGAAGTGGCCTATGTGCGCTTTGCTTCGGTTTATCGGAGTTTTCAGGATCTTAGCGAATTTCGTGCAGAGCTGGATCGACTGGAAAACAATCTGCCGGAACTGGGTAAGGGCTGAAGCAGGTGACAGGCAGCAATGGTCTGAGTTGTGATCTCACCATGATGGCCCGGGCGCTAAAGTTGGCTGCCCGTGGACAATATACCTGTATGCCCAACCCCGCTGTGGGTTGTGTTGTCGCTCAAGATGAAATCATTGTCGGTGAGGGGTGGCATGCTGTTGCCGGTCAGCCCCACGCAGAGGTTAATGCCTTGCGCGATGCGGGTGATCAGGCGCACGGCGCTACGGCTTATGTCACGCTGGAGCCTTGCTGTCATTTTGGAAGGACGCCACCCTGTGCCGATGCATTGATCGCCGCTGGTGTGGCCCGGGTGGTCTACGGAATGACAGACCCGAATCCCAGAGTTTCCGGGAGCGGGCTGGAAAAACTTAAACAAGCCGGTATCGCGGTGGATGGCCCGGTTCTTGAGGGTGAAGCGCAACAGCTAAATCGAGGTTTTATCAAGCGCCAGAGGTCGGGCCTGCCCTGGGTGACGGTCAAGCTGGCCATGAGCCTGGATGGGCGTACCGCCATGAAAAGTGGTGAGAGCCAGTGGATTACCGGCGCTGCTGCCCGACAGGATGTGCAACGTCTCAGAGCGAGAAGTTGCGCCATTGTGACGGGTGTAGGCACTGTCCTTCACGATGACCCGTCGCTGACAATAAGAGCGAAAGAGCTCGGGCTGGAAAATGCCGCTGAGATTGCTGCCAGACAGCCATTGCGCGTGGTGGTTGATAGCCAATTGAAGACCCCCTCCGATGCGAAGGTGCTGTCTGCCGGAGCTTCTACACTGATTGTAGCTGCTGGCGAGGGTTTGACGTGCAAGGGCGCTGAAGTCGTTTGTTTGTCGGAGGGCGATGGCCGGGTTGATTTGCCAGCGTTGTTAACCTTGTTGGCAGAACGAGAGTGTAACCATGTGCTGGTCGAGGCCGGGGCGGAATTGGCGGGTGCATTTTTACAGGGGGGGCTGGTGGATGAGCTGATTGTCTACATGGCACCCACGTTGTTGGGCAGTTCGGCTCGCCCGCTACTATTGTTGCCGTTTGACCGTATGGATCAGCAGGTAGAACTGGATATAACCGATATCAGGCAAGTGGGACGTGATCTGCGAATCACGGGAAGCCCACTAAGCCGTTAATTTTGATTATCAGGGTTGATGCTCTGACGTTGAAGTAGTGATTGTTATGTTTACCGGAATTATTGAAGCAGTAGGTGAAATTGTTGCCTGTGAACCTCGGGGTGGTGATGTCCGCTTGAGGGTCAAGACGAACGACCTGGATTTAGCCGGCGTACAGATCGGCGATAGCATTGCCACCAATGGGGTATGTCTTACCGTAGTGGAGCTGCCCGGCGATGGTTATGTGGCCGATGTGTCGTCTGAATCATTGGCGCTGACAACTATTGGTGAGTGGGCCAAGGGTACCCGAGTAAATTTAGAGCGAGCGTTGACCCCGGATTCCCGACTGGGTGGGCACTTGGTTTCGGGCCATGTAGATGATGTGGGTGAAGTGGTTGGTCGATACCCGGATGCCCGATCCGAGCGTTTTCGTATCCGAGCACCCAAAGCATTAGCTAGGTATATTGCACATAAAGGGTCGATTACCGTGGATGGCACCAGTTTAACGGTAAACAAGGTGGAAGGTGCGGAGTTCGAGTTGAACATCGTGCCGCATACGCTCGAGAAGACGGTAATGGGTACCTATCAAGCGGGCACTCGCGTGAATTTGGAAGTGGATGTCATTGCCCGTTATTTGGAGCGTTTATTGCTGGGCGATAAGGCGGCGGAAGTTTAGCTGGTAAGAAGTGCACGATGTTGTGGGTAGTTGGTTGTTTTACATGTTTGGATTAGAGAACAGAATATGTCGCTGAATAGCTTGGAAGAACTGGTAGAGGATATTCGCCAGGGCAAGATGGTTATCCTGATGGATGACGAGGATCGTGAAAATGAAGGCGATCTGCTGATGGCGGCGACGATGGTTCGCCCTGAAGACATCAACTTTATGGCGACCCATGGTCGGGGGCTGATTTGCCTGACGTTGTCAGAGGATCGCTGTAAGCAGTTAAACCTGCCTCTGATGGTCGATGCGAATAAAGCCAGTCACGGTACCAACTTCACCTTATCTATTGAGGCGGCCGAAGGCGTGACGACGGGGATTTCTGCAGCAGATCGGGCGCGAACAGTGCAGGCGGCAGTGGCGAGCAATGCACGCCCCAAGGACATTGTGCAGCCGGGCCATATTTTCCCATTACAGGCTGAGCCGGGCGGCGTTTTAAGTCGTGCCGGTCATACGGAGGCCGGTTGTGATTTGGCTCGTATTGCCGGATTTGAGCCAGCCGCTGTGATCGTCGAGATTATGAATGACGATGGCACGATGGCTCGTCGGTCTGACCTGGAGAGTTTTGCAAAAAAACACGATTTGAAAATCGGTACTATTGCCGATTTGATTCACTATCGATTGGTCACAGAAAAAACCATTCGCTGTATTAATGAGCGAGAGATCACCACGCAATACGGTCAATTTGTTCTGAAGACCTACCTTGATAGCGCTCGAAATGAAAAGCATTTTGCGCTGGTTATGGGCGAGGTGGCCGATGGCGAGCCGCCATTGGTTAGGGTGCATATCAACAAATCTTCTCGGGATCTCTTTGGTCTTGAAGCCCCTGGCGGTTTCAAGAGCTGGAGTTTGTCTCGCGCCATGGAAAAGGTGGCAGAAGAAGGTCGCGGCGTTGTGGTATTCCTTTACTACCCTGAGACAGCCGATGATATAGATGCCAGTGTTGAGCAGGTTTTAAATCCGGTTCCGTCTAAACCCCAACAGGCTGGCGATGTGGTTTATCAGCAGGTGGGGACGGGGTCTCAGATTTTGATGGATCTCGGGGTGCACAAAATGCGCTTGCTAAGTGCTCCGTTCCGGTTCACCGGCATCTCTGGGTTTGATCTTGAGGTTGTCGAATATATTAGTTGTGAGTGATTTATTTGCTGGGGTTTTGGCTCTGGGAAAAGATCACTTAAGCACTACCTTGTACGTTTTATTGGAAGAGATTGATGAGTGAATATAGGCCCGATGAGGGCAGTTTTAATGTGAGTGATGCGCGCATTGCAATTGTAGTTGCACGTTGGAATGGCAATATCACAGAGAGCTTGTTAAACGGTGCTCAGAGGGCGCTGGTTCGACACGGTGTCGTTGAAAAGGATATTGATCTGTTCAGGGTGCCAGGCGCGTTTGAGTTACCTCTGGCCTGCCAAAGGGCAGCTCGAAAAGGTATCTATGATGCGGTCATTGCCCTTGGTTGTGTCATCCGTGGTGGCACCCCACATTTTGAGTATGTATGCGGTGAAACGACAAGAGGCATTGGCGAGGTAGCTCTCCAGGAGAACCTGCCCGTGGCATTTGGTTTGTTGACCACTGATAATCTGGAGCAGGCTGAAGAACGTTCTGCTGACAATAACGAAAACAAGGGAGAAGAGGCCGCTTTAACCGCGCTGGAAATGATCTCCCTGTTTCGTCAGCTGTAGGAAAGCAAATCATGTCACCCTCCGCTCGAAGAAAGGCTAGGCAATTACTGGTACAGGCGTTGTACCAGTGGCAGGTCTCTGGTTCAGATATTAGTAGTATCGAGGCAGAATTTCACACTGACAACAATATGAGCAAAGTGGATACTGAATTTTTTGGGGAGTTGCTGCATGGTATCCCCGGCAGATTGGATGAAATCGATGGTGTCTATGAATCGCACCTCGATCGAAAATCTCAAGACCTTGACCCGGTTTCCCGGGCGCTGTTGAGAATGGGGACGTACGAACTGAGTTTTCGTGTCGACGTACCGTACAAAGTGGCGATTAACGAAGCGGTGAATTTGGCGAAAAAGTTTGGTCCTACCGATGCCTACAAGTACATCAATGGTATTCTCGACAAAGTGGCGGCGACCACGCGTGCCGTTGAAGTAAAGTCGGGCCAGCGGCGCTAACCTGAGGTATCTCCCGATAGCGCTTCCAGATAACTAATTATTCTTTCCATGTCCGAGTTAGGAATGGCTGCCATATGGCGCTGAGTGAGTTCTCGCTGATACAGCAATACTTCTCTTCTCTGGGGAACGCTCCCGGGGTTGTTCTGGGTGTTGGTGATGATTGTGCCGTGTTGACGGTTCCCGAGGGTGAGCAGCTCGTCGCGACCGTCGATACGCTGGTGTCTGGTGTTCATTTTCCCGTCGATGCCTCCGCGGGTGATATTGCCCATCGCGCCTTGAGGGTCAATCTCAGTGATATTGCCGCCATGGGCGCAAAGCCATGTTGGTTTACCTTGGCGCTGACACTGCCTGAAGCTCGTGAATCATGGCTGCATGAATTTTCACTGGCCTTGGCTGACGACGCCTCGATGTTTGGCTGTGCGCTGGTTGGCGGTGATACGACTGCCGGGCCGCTATCTATCTCTATTCAAATGGTTGGTACGGTCCCTGCGGGAAAGGCGCTTACTCGAGGAGGTGCGCAAGCTGGCGATAGTATTTATGTAACAGGCTCCCTGGGTGAGGGCGCCGCTGCGCTCTGTTTATTCGACGAATCTGGTGAGTCGGTGGCGATTGATAATGACGATGCCCGAGAGTGTTTGCTACAGCGATTTTATCGGCCCGAGCCAAGATTGCAGTATGGTTTGAAGCTCCGAGAGTTGTCTTCGGCGGCGCTGGATATTTCCGATGGGTTGATCGCAGACTTGGGGCATATTGCGGATTCCTCGGGTCTGGGAGCTGATGTTGAACTTAATAGATTGCCCATTGCACCCTGGCTTGCAGCATTGGTTGAGCCACCCCGTGTTTTAGCGTGGGCGCTCTCCGGAGGTGACGATTATGAATTATGTTTTACCGTCCCAGAAGAAAACCTGCCTGCTGTCGAATTGTTGATTAAGCGAGGCGAGTTGTCGGCGAGCTGTATTGGTAAAATGTCTGAACAGCACGGGGTTCGGTGTATTGATAATAACGGTCAATTGGTTGAGACCAGTACGACCGGGTATCAACATTTTTAAGTGTGAAATAAGCCGTTTGGATAGAGGGTGGTGGAATGGTTCAAGCTGTACCCAGTTTTCGACAACTAATACGTAATCCCGTGCACTTTCTGGCTTTTGGGTTTGGCAGTGGTTTATCTCCCAAGGCACCGGGGACAGCGGGTACGTTGGTGGCGCTAATGTTGTGGCCAATGTTGGCGAGCCTCCCGCTGGAACTCTATATTTTAATAGTGGCGGTGGCGTCGATTGGCGGCTTCTATCTGTGTGGTAAGACTGCCAGTGATCTGGGGGTTCATGATCATTCCGGTATTGTTTGGGATGAAATTGCAGGATTTTGGCTGGCGATGACAGCCATGCCGGTTTCCTGGATTTGGATGCTGGCGGGTTTTCTACTGTTTAGGTTGTTTGATATCTGGAAGCCCTGGCCCATTGGCTGGCTCGATAAACATGTTGATGGCGGTTATGGCATTATGCTGGATGACTTGGTAGCTGGGCTATTTACTTGGTTGATACTGTTTTTGGCAATGACATTTGGATAGAGCTCTTAACTTTTTAGAGGTGCAGGGATGATGCGAAAAGCTCTAGGGGTAAGTTTAGTTGTTTTCGGCTTGTTAGTGGCCTCGATAAGTTGGGCCGCACCAGATGTTCGCGTTCAGGGATTGTTTGGTGGCAGTGCCGTGTTGCTGGTCAATGGCAAGCAACGGTTGTTGAAGCAGGGGCAAACCTCTCCGGAAGGTGTCAAGCTTGTGAGTAGCAGCAGTCGTCAAGCGGTTATTGAGATTTCTGGGCAGCAGTATAACCTTGGGCTGTCTCAGCATATATCCTCTGGTTTTCAGGCTGCGGATGTGGCCGAAGTGAGGATTCCCCGTGCCCCTAATGGACACTATATGGTCGGCGGTTTCATTAATGGTCGGCCGGTAGAGTTTATGGTGGATACCGGTGCCTCCTCGGTCGCAATGAACTTGAATGATGCCGAGCGCTTGGGTGTGGCTTTTCGAAGGGGAAAGCGTATTCGAGTGAGTACGGCTGGAGGTGTTGTTCAGGGTTTTGAGATAGATCTGGATAAGCTAGTCATTGGTCAGATCACAACCTATAAAGTTTCAGCCACTGTGGTTGTTGGAAATTTCCCCTCCCAGATACTATTGGGCAATAGTTTTCTGAGTCAGATTGAAATGACGGAGGAGGAAGGGGTTATGGTTCTTAGGAAGAAATATTGATGGTTATTGCGTGTTCGGGTAAAAACGCTTGAGAAGCACTTTACTCGGAGCGTATCCCGGCTAAAATAGCCACCCGCCTGACTTTTTGGAGTCCTCCGTGACCCTACGTTTTGTTCAAAGCTCAAAGCTCCCGACCCAGTGGGGGGTATTTGACGTCCATGGTTTTGAGGATGCCGAGAGCGATAAGGAGCATATTGCTGTAACCATGGGTGATGTGTCTGATGGTGAGCCAGTGCTGATGCGAATTCATTCTGAGTGCCTCACAGGTGATGCCTTGTTTAGCATTCGCTGTGATTGTGGCGCCCAGCTGGCTGAGGCCATGCGCCGAATTGCCGAAGAGGGCCGTGGCGCCATTTTATATTTGCGTCAGGAGGGCCGTGGAATAGGGCTGCTCAATAAGATCAAGGCCTACCACTTGCAGGATCAGGGAGCTGACACTGTGGAGGCAAACGAACAGCTGGGATTTGGCGCAGACATGAGAGATTACGGTATCTGTAAGTCCATGTTAAAGCACTTGAATGTGACCAAGGTGAAGCTGCTGACGAATAACCCTCGTAAGGTGGAGGCGCTTGAAGGGCTTGGCGTTACGGTTGTTGAGCGTGTTGCCTTGCAAACAGGCAGGAACCCCCACAATAAAGGTTATTTGGCCACTAAGGCCGGTAAGCTAGGCCATTTGTTTGATGAGCAGGATGAAGGTTAAGGTCTTACTATGTCATTAGCAAAACGAATTATTCCTTGTCTCGATGTAGATGAGGGGCGTGTGGTCAAAGGTGTTCAGTTTGTAGATATTCGTGATGCCGGTGATCCTGTAGAAGTGGCTAAGCGTTATAACGAGCAGGGTGCCGATGAGATCACCTTTCTTGATATTACGGCCAGTCATGAAGGGCGTGACACGATGATTCACACGGTTGAGCGGATGGCCAGTGAAGTGTTTATTCCCCTGACTGTGGGAGGGGGCGTTCGTACCCTTGGGGATATTCGTGCGTTGCTCAATGCCGGCGCAGACAAGGTGGGAATCAACTCTGCCGCGGTTAAAAATCCTGAGTTTGTTCGTGAAGCCGCCGAGCGATTTGGTTCGCAGTGCATTGTTGTCGCGATTGATGCCAAACAGGTAAGTGTCGAGGGTGAGCCATTGCGTTGGGAGATCTTCACCCATGGCGGTCGCCAGCCTACCGGTATTGACGCGGTTAGTTGGGCTGTAAAAATGGCGAAATATGGTGCGGGAGAAATTCTGTTAACCAGTATGGATAAGGATGGAACCAAGAGCGGTTTTAACCTTCCTCTGACTCGGGCGATTAGCGATGCCGTTGATGTGCCAGTCATTGCATCAGGTGGT
>DFBC01000003.1:414-6524 GCA_002367235.1 Cellvibrionales bacterium UBA3090 | reverse complement strand
AAAGGCGTGAACGTCGTAGCCCTGTCCTACTCTCATCTTATTGTTGTTCCTGCTGGTAAGCCATAATAGCTCGGGCAATAGCCATATCCTCAGACCGGGTAATCTTTACGTTATCTCTACTTCCTTCGACCACTTGAGGGGTATAACCCAGCTTTTCAACTGCCGCAGCTTCATCTGTAGGCTGCCATTGATCACGCTTAGCTGTTTTCAAACTCCAGCTCAACAACCCGTATCGAAACATCTGTGGCGTTTGTGCCGCCCATAACTGGCTTCGGTCTTCCGTCGATTCGATATCCCGACCATTCAACACCCGCTTGACGGTATCACTAACTGGCGTTGCCAATAAACCGCCAACATCGTGATCAATAAGTTGATCTATCAACTTATTGATATCAGATACCCTGACACAGGGACGAGCCACATCATGTACTAAGACCCAATCATCAACATGGGCCTCAGAATGTAAACACTCCAGTGCTAGACGCACAGAATCAACCCGCTCCTCTCCGCCATGAACTGTCCTGATTCGGGGGTGCTCAATGATTCCCAATTGCTGCCAGCGATCATCTTCCTTATTTACTGCAACCAGAATAATAGATGAGTCTATGGCCAATAAACGCTTGAGGGTATGCTCCATGACCGTTGCTTCGTCTAACAGTTGGTATTGTTTTGGGACGGTGCCACCAAAACGACGACCGACTCCGGCAGCGGGCACAATAATCCAGAGGCTCACTTCGGTTCCTTATCTACGACCATGTAAAAAGTCTCACCTTCCTTGACCATACCAAGATCAACCCGCGCGCGTTCTTCAACACTCTCCAACCCATCTTTCAAATCACTGACTTCACTGGCCAAAATACTATTACGCTCCTTAAACCCTTGATTCTCCAAGCGCTGGCTTTCAACTTCACGTTGTAGCATTTGTTTTTGTGCCAGGCTGCCCTCACCTACCCACAATCGATATTGCAGAAAGACGAAAAGAGCGATAAGAACTGCCAATAGCCAACGCATTGTCAGATTCTACAGAACAAAGTAGTGAACGTCAGTGCTAGGCAAAATGAGATAAACAAGGATGAAGCATTGTAGGAAAATATCATCAGGGATCGTTTCTCACCCCTGATGATATTAATGACTTAGATCTAGCGAGAAGGTGGGTTATGACTTAAATTCATCGCGACCACGATAGGGCGCTGTTCCACCCAGCTCTGCCTCAATACGTAGTAGACGGTTATATTTAGCCACACGGTCTGAACGACACAGCGAACCGGTTTTGATTTGGCCGGCCGATGTAGCCACGGCCAGGTCGGCGATAGTAGTGTCTTCTGTTTCGCCAGAACGGTGAGAAATCACGACAGAGTAACCGGCATCTTTTGCCATTTGAATGGCATCCAGCGTTTCAGAAAGAGAACCAATTTGATTAAATTTAATCAGGATCGAGTTGGCAACACCTGTATCAATACCTCTTTGAAGTATTTTGGTATTGGTTACAAATAAGTCATCGCCAACTAATTGAACACGACTGCCCAGTTTTTCGGTTTGATATTTCCAACCATCCCAATCAGATTCATCCTGACCATCCTCAATAGAAATGATGGGGTATTGATCACACAATTCTCCCAGAAAATCACTGAATCCTTCGGCGCTGTAGACTTTACCTTCACCGGAGAGATTGTATTGACCATCTTTGTAAAATTCTGACGAGGCACAATCCAGCGCCAAAGTGACATCTTCACCTAAGACGTAACCCGCAGCCTCAACAGCCTCCTTAATAACGGCAAGTGCATCTGCATTCGATGCCAAGTCAGGTGCAAAACCGCCCTCGTCACCAACAGCCGTGTTTAACCCTTTGCTACTGAGCACTTTCTTCAAAGAGTGGAAAATTTCCGCTCCCACGCGAAGCGCTTCGGTAAAGCTTTTGGCCGATACTGGCTGAATCATAAACTCTTGGATATCAACATTGTTATCGGCATGTTCGCCACCGTTGATAATATTCATCATTGGTACAGGCATGCTGTATTGACCAGCCGTACCATTAATTTCTGCAATATGTGCGTAGAGAGGAATACCCTTGTCTTTAGCCGCTGCTTTAGCGGCCGCCAGAGAGACCGCAAGAATGGCATTTGCACCGAGTTTTTCTTTATTCTCAGTGCCATCGGCATCAATCATTAACTGATCTAATCTACGCTGATCTGTCACTTCTTTACCGATCAACAACTCTCTTATCGTAGTATTAATATTAGCAACTGCAGTTAATACACCTTTACCCATATAGCGGCTTTTGTCGCCATCGCGTAATTCCAGTGCTTCACGAGTACCTGTGGATGCCCCTGAAGGAGCACATGCTGAACCGACAATGCCATTTTCAAGAATAACATCGGCTTCAACTGTTGGATTTCCACGAGAATCGAGTACTTCGTATGCGTGAATGTCTGCAATATTGCTCATTTATTTCTCCGTATTAAAGCAGCCGCATAAACCGGCTTTGCTTGTATTTTTCAGGTTTTTCAAATTAACCGGATAAGCTATTTCGGCCTGCTTATCTCAATATCTCACAGCCTAATAAATAGGAAGCTCAGGCTGAGATTTAATCAGCTCATCAATCGACTTCACTTGAGACAAAAATGGCTCCAGCATATCCAATGGCAGCGCACTGGGACCATCACACTTGGCATTGTCCGGGTCGGGGTGAGCTTCTAAAAACAATCCTGCCAGTCCTACCGCCATGCCAGCACGGGCCAACTCCGCTACTTGGTGGCGTCGCCCACCAGAGGCCGCGCCCATGGGATCACGACATTGCAACGCATGGGTTACATCAAAAATAAGTGGCATACCGCCACTGACTTCTTTCATTGTACGGAACCCAAGCATATCCACTACAAGGTTGTCATACCCCATACAGGAGCCGCGTTCACAGAGCATAATTTTATCATTGCCACACTCGCGAAATTTATCCACGATGTTGCCCATTTGTGAAGGACTCAAAAACTGTGGTTTTTTTACATTAATGACAGCGCCAGTCTCAGCCATGGCTTTTACCAGATCGGTTTGACGAGCCAAGAATGCCGGCAGCTGAATAACATCACATATATCGGCAACTGGTTGTGCCTGATCAATTTCGTGTACATCAGTGATAACCGGCACACTAAATGTTTTCTTTATTTCTTCAAAAATCCTCAGCCCTTCATCGAGGCCAGGGCCACGATAAGAATGGATCGAAGAGCGGTTCGCTTTGTCAAACGAAGCCTTGAATACATAGGGGATACCCAATTTATTAGTGACATTGACATAGTGTTCGCACACCTGCATCGCCAGATCACGCGACTCAAGCACGTTCATACCAGCAAATAATACAAAGGGCTTGTCGTTAGCGACAGGAATTCCGCTGACATCAATCGACACACTTGGAACTCGCTGTCGCAACTCAGACATACTTAGGCTCCCTTGTTGGCCTGTGTTAAGGCCGCCTTCACAAAACTAGAGAATAATGGGTGCCCATGACGGGGCGTAGAGGTAAATTCCGGATGAAACTGACAGGCAAAGAACCATGGGTGATCGGGAATTTCCACAATTTCCACCAGTGTTTTGTTCTCTGACCAGCCGCCCACCAACAAACCGGCCGCCTCTAATTTCGGTACATAATTGTTATTGACTTCGTAACGGTGGCGATGACGCTCAAGGATTTCATCTGCGTCATAGATTTCCTTGGCCATAGAACCATCGACCAAATAACTGGTTTGGGTCCCAAGCCGCATGGTTCCACCCATATCGGAATCTTTACTGCGTTTTTCAACATTGCCGTCGGTATCAATCCATTCAGTAATCAGTCCAATCACCGGATCTTTCGTTGCTGAATCAAACTCAGTGCTATTAGCGCCAGCCAGGCCACAGACATTTCGAGCAAATTCAATCATCGCAACCTGCATACCCAAACAGATGCCGAGGTATGGAACCTTATTCACACGCGCATAATTGACAGCTTTAATCTTGCCTTCAACACCCCTTATACCAAAGCCCCCTGGCACCAAGACCGCATCACACCCCTCCAAAAGAGACATATCTTTTTCGAGATCTTCAGAGTCAATATAACGCACATTTACTTTTGCCTGATTACGAATTCCGGCATGTATTAATGCTTCGTTGAGTGATTTATAAGCATCCAGAAGCTCCATATATTTGCCAACCATGGCAATGGTCACTTCGTACTGAGGATTTGACTGAGTTTCTACCACCCAATCCCAATCACTCAGATCCGCCTCACCACAATCCAGGTGCAGCTTTTCCACGACGATTTGATCTAAGCCACGGGTTTTTAGGTCGCGAGGAATCGCATAAATGGTTTTGGCATCCAGCAAAGTAACGACGGCACGCTCTTCTACATTGGTGAACAGTGCGATTTTCTTCCGCTGCCCTTCATCAAGCTCAACTTGAGAGCGGCACAATAAAATATCAGGCTGAAGGCCTATGGAACGCAGTTCCTTGACTGAGTGCTGAGTTGGTTTTGTTTTGGTTTCGCCAGCGGTAGCAATGTATGGCACCAATGTAAGATGCATCAAGATGGATCGACTGGAACCCAACTCCACTTTCAGTTGGCGAATGGCTTCAAGAAAAGGTTGGGACTCGATGTCACCTACAGTGCCGCCTACCTCTACAATGGCGACATCATGTCCTTCGCCACCAGCCAGTACGCGGCGTTTAATTTCATCTGTCACATGAGGGATCACCTGTACGGTACCCCCCAAATAATCACCCCGTCGTTCACGACGCAAAATCGTTTCGTAAACTTTACCACTGGTAAAATTATTACGCTTACTCATCTTGGAAGATAGAAAGCGCTCGTAGTGCCCTAAGTCGAGGTCTGTCTCAGCACCATCTTCGGTGACAAAAACTTCTCCGTGCTGAAAGGGACTCATCGTACCTGGATCTACATTCAGATACGGATCCAGTTTTAGAATGGTCACATTGAGACCGTGGGCCTCAAGAATTGTGCCCAGTGATGCCGAGGCAATACCCTTCCCTAGAGAAGATACAACACCGCCCGTAACAAAAATATAACGTGTCATTTAGACCCTTCCAAACACCTTTAAATATCACTTAAAAAATATGCTGAACAGCAGGTAAGTCTTTGAAAAGAGAGGTCATATTGGTTGCTTATTCCGCAACATGCAGACCGAGACTCATCTCTCTTAAGATGGGGCGCCAGACTACCAGAAACCCCTTAAATGCTCAATCTAAATTACTGGGGAAAACGCCATTCAATGGCGAAACCCGCCTCACTTTCCCCAACAGAAAATTCATCACATACCCACAGGTCACCGACTGCTGCCAACTGATCCTGTATATAAATTAACGGAATTCGATTTCTCAACCAGGGCTCCAGACCATATTCCAGAAAAAGCTTCTTCAGTGAATTAGATCTGCTGCGGCCCAGGGGTTTACAGCGCTCACCCCCGGCTCTAAAACGAATTTCCACCGTATCCCCTCTCGATAGCTTCAGCCCTTTTCCCTGCTCCAACGTCATGGAGAGCTGACTATTGTCAGGTAAGGATAAAACCTCCCCGGCACACCATTCAATGGTAGCAGGTAATTGATCCGGAGCTTCCAGATCTACCGGCAACAGGTAAAGTCTTCGATGAAAACGACGCAATTGCACTCCGGCCCAAATGACTAACGGCTCGGCGTCTTCTCGAGCAGGTAATAGCTCATGCAATATTGTTTCAACGACCTTATGCCCCGGCTGCGGTAAACCATGCTGTCCCGCCCAATGCCGAAGGAGATTGCCTTGGCGTAAATAATCTAATGTCATCATGGGGTCGAGCGCAATACTCCAGCCAATCCGCTCAGCTCTCTCGTAAACTGCAATGAGATCCTGTGCGGCCAATATTTCTGCCAGCTGGTCAGACTCCCCGCATAATGCAGCAGAATGAGCAACCCTGGGACAGTAATCAGTCCAACGTTCTGCTATTACAGGAACAACTTTCTGGCGTATAAAATTTCGATCAAAGGACAGGTCTTGATTACTTTCGTCCTCGATCCAGTTTAAATTTTCCGCCCTTGCATACACCTCCAGTTCCGCACGAGTGTAGGACAACAATGGACGCAATAATTCACCC
>DFBC01000003.1:0-397 GCA_002367235.1 Cellvibrionales bacterium UBA3090 | reverse complement strand
CCACGCAACAACCGATAAAGCACTGTTTCTACCTGGTCATCAGCATGATGTGCCATTAACAATAAATCAGAGGGTGACAAAAGTTTTTCAAAGACAGCATAACGCGCCTCTCTGGCCGCCTGCTCCACCCCCTGACCATCGTTATCGATAGTGACGATTTCGGCCTGCATAACAACACCAAGTTCATCGCAGCGGGCCTGGCAATGTTGCCGCCACGCATCAGCATTTTTGGACAATTGATGGTTAATATGAATCGCTGTTACAGCATCGGCTCCCAACAGTTTTACCACTGCCTGCAGGAGCACATGGGAATCCATTCCACCACTATAGGCAAGATAACAATGGCCCGCCCTCCGGATTTTTGGTACATGGGGAGCAAGGTGATCTGGGGAAAATG
>DFBC01000056.1 GCA_002367235.1 Cellvibrionales bacterium UBA3090 | reverse complement strand
CTCGAGCAACCACAAATTTAACAGTTAATTATAAAGACTCGGGCACTATAACGCTTTGGCTTCCTATCTCAGGACGAACCCTAGTGTTTTGTCATTATTGATACTAAAAATAGAAGGTTGAAAGGCGTGGTAGCTTTTGCGGGTTAACATAGAGCAGCTTTCCATAACTTTATTTATAAATTCCATTTTGGCCCTATCATAAAACTGTTTCGTTGAATAACAAGAGGCGCGCTAGGTTCGATGGTTTTATGGCGGCCTTGGATCGCTGATCCTCAGATTTATCGGTAAGACCATAATTAACGTCGACATCGTGTCACTGAAATAAGCTGGTCGTCACCTTCCAATCTCAGTTTATAAAAAGTAACGTAAACTATATATACCAATGGGCGTAGTGAGTCGTGGTGTTCGAGTGAAATTATGAGCTTACCTAAAAGAGTCAAAATTGTTGAAGTCGGCCCCAGAGATGGCCTGCAAAATGAGCGGCAACCGATCAGCGTCGAGGTGAAGGTTGAGTTGATCCATCGGCTGGTGGATGCGGGCCTCCGTTATATTGAGGCGGGCAGTTTTGTAAATCCCAAATCGGTGCCGCAAATGGCCGGTAGTGATGCAGTATTTAGGGGTGTTGAACGCAAGGCGGGGGTGACCTATGCGGCATTGACGCCCAACCTTCAGGGCTTTGAGCGGGCGGTCTCCGTGAATGTCAGTGAGGTGGCCATTTTTGCCGCGGCCTCAGAAGCCTTTAGCCAGAAGAACATTAATTGCTCCATCGATGAAAGCCTGGATCGTTTTGCGCCCATTATGGAAGCCGCCAAGGTCGCCCAGTTGCCGGTGCGCGGTTATATTTCCTGTGTGGTGGGATGCCCCTACGAGGGGGCGGTTGATCCTGACAAGGTGGCAGAAGTGGCCCTCAGGCTCCACGATATGGGTTGCTACGAAGTGTCGCTCGGTGATACCACGGGGGTGGGCACGCCGGGCAGTATTACCCGGTTGATTGAAACGGTGGCAGAGCGTGTCTCAATCCATCGGCTTGCGGTGCATTTGCACGATACTTACGGACAGGCGCTGGCCAATATTTATGCGTCCCTACAAATGGGTGTCGATGTGGTGGACAGCTCCGTGGCCGGATTAGGCGGCTGCCCCTATGCGAAGGGCGCTTCCGGTAATGTCGCTACCGAAGATCTGGTGTACATGCTCAACGGTTTGGGCATTGAGCATGGGGTGGATCTGGAGGAGTTAATTGACACGGGCCGGTATATTACCGAGAAACTGGGCCGGGTGACGGGTTCTAAAGTTTCCAGGGCATTAACCCAATAGCGTTTGATCCTTATTAGTTCTCGCTCTTGCCGGATTTTAATTAACAGACGTTGTCTGCCTGGCTCGCTAGCACTCTTTTCTCAAGGGTGGTTCTCAGAGCACTGATACCGGGTTTTTTATCAAGAATTTCTTGTGCACTTAATCCCGACAACTCGTGGGGAAACACCAGCCACTTGTCCGTTTCGTGAAGGTAGTAGTCCGGTGCTTTGTCGGTACGGTTGTTGCCCGGTTTAAAGTAGGGTGTAGCGGTACGAATTTCCGGTAAATTGCCGGCACAGGCCTGGTTAATATCTTCCACAATCTGTTGCATGCTGAGGCCTGTGTCGTAGACATCATCAACAATGAGAATGGAATCTGCTCGGTGAAGATTGTCGATGATATGACCCAGCCCATGCACGTGTACCTTGTCGGCAGTTTCACCCAAGGCGGTGTAAAAAGACGTGCGGATGGCAATATGGTCTGTTTCGATACCGAAGTAATCTAACAATTCCTGGACCGCAATGCCCACGGGTGTACCGCCTCGCCATACGCCAATAATAAAGTGGGGTGCGTAACCACTTTCCAGAATTTGTAACCCCAGAGAAAAGGAATCATCCAGTAATTGCTGAGCATCGATAAACTGTTTTTCCACTTGGCATTTTTCCACTTAGCACTTATCCACTTAGCACTCATCCACTTAGTATTGTTCCGGCTGGTTGTTTTTACGTGAGACAGAATAAGCGATTATCCATTTTCTATGGTCAGGCGCCAGAGTGATGACCATAATTAGTTCATGTTCTCAGGCCATCGTTCTTTTGAAACAGGTTTTTAGGTATGTCTTTTGACCCTCAAGCGCTATTGATCGGTTTATTCGAAGCGGCGGTGGCTGCGGCTGATCCAAAAACAGTATTGCCAGAATTTTTGGCTGCAATTTCAAAAGAATTATCGGTTCATAATCCGAACGGCAAGGTCATTGTGATTGGTGCGGGAAAGGCGGCGGCTTCGATGGCCGCTGCATTAGAGGAAAATTGGCCCGACCACAAATTAAGTGGTTTGGTGGTGACGGCCTATGGCCACCTTGTCCCCTGTGATCAGATTGAGGTGATCGAATCCGCTCACCCAGTGCCCGACCATAATAGTGAGGTGGCTGCCCAGCGTATTCTGACGTTGGTTACCGGTCTGCACGAAAATGATCTGGTGATTTGTTTGCTATCCGGTGGGGGGTCTTCTTTGCTGGCATTACCTGCAACGGGCATTACGTTGGCCGACAAGCAGCAGATCAATAAGGCGCTGTTAAAGTCAGGGGCGGCGATCAGGGAGATCAACTGCGTGCGCAAGCATCTCTCTGCCATTAAAGGTGGTAGTTTGGCGGAAGCCTGTTTCCCCGCCAAACTGATAACCTATGCAATTTCCGATGTGCCGGGGGATGACTCTGCGGTGATTGCCTCGGGTCCGACGGTGGCTGATCCAACCACACGGCAACAGGCGTTGGCCATACTCAACAAATATCAAATAGCGACCAGCGATGCCGTAAAACAATGGCTGGATATGCCTGAATCTGAAACACCAAAAACAGTGTGTGAGTCGGCGGAGTTTCACATTGTTGCTGCGGCTAAACAGTCGCTTTTAGCTGCGGCAAAACAGGCAGAAAAGCAAGGGCTGGCAGCATGGGCATTAGGCGATGACCTCGCCGGAGAATCGCAGCTATTGGCTCAGTCCCATGCCCAATTAGTGACGAATGTCTTGGCGCAGGAGACGCCGGTAAATCCGCCCTGTGTGCTGTTGTCCGGCGGCGAAACTACCGTAACTGTCAGGGGAAATGGCCGTGGTGGTCGCAATACTGAATACCTGTTGAGTCTGGCGGCAGCGTTGAAAGGCCAAGCGAGGGTGTTTGCCTTGGCTGCAGACACCGATGGTATCGATGGTTCCGGTGATAATGCCGGGGCTGTTCTATGGCCGGATAGTTGGCAGAGAGCCGTGCGATTGGGTTTAAACCCAGAGGCCATGCTGGAAAATAACGACAGCTATAGTTTTTTTGAAGCGTTGGGCGACCTGATCATTACGGGGCCAACGCGCACCAATGTTAATGATTTTCGGGCGATCTTGATTCTGGAATAATAAGTTGTCGATAAAGCCCTGGTTGCGCTGCCTCAATGGGTTACTTTAGGTGTTTGAGGTAGACTGTGCCTCATGCCCGAAAGATCGGGACAGCTTATAATTGGAGTGATTTCTGTGTCAGATATGCGAAAACTTACCCACCTTAACGAGCAGGGCGAAGCCCATATGGTCGATGTGGGAGGAAAAACCGTGACCACTCGCGAAGCCACGGCTGAAGCGACGGTGCGGATGCAGCCGGAAACCCTGGAACTGATTCAATCTGGCGGGCACAAAAAAGGCGATGTGCTGGCCGTGGCCCGAATCGCGGGTATTCAGGCGGCGAAAAAATGCTCAGACCTGATTCCTCTCTGTCATCCACTCATGCTCACGAAAGTTTCAGTCGAATTTGATGTGCAGCCAGATAGCCACAGTATTCGTATTGCTGCCACCTGTGGCCTCGACGGTAAAACTGGGGTGGAGATGGAAGCGCTGACTGCGGCCTCCATAGCGGCGCTAACCATCTATGATATGTGTAAGGCGGTAGATAAAGGCATGGTGATCGAGCAGACTCGGTTATTGGAAAAGGCGGGTGGTAAGTCGGGGCACTGGAAAGCCGACAAATAGCTGACTCGAAGCAATAGAAGCAGGTTTAAGTATGAAAGTATTATTTTTTGGCAGCCTTCGCGAACAGTTGGGTATCGGTGAATTGAATACGGCATTACCCGATGGTGTCGAGACCGTGGGCCAGTTGTTGGCGAACCTTCAAGCACAGGGTGACGAATGGAAGCTGGCATTGGGTTCTGGCAATGTATTGTTTGCGGTGAATCAGGATATGGTGGGCGAGAATACGCCCGTCAGTGATAGCGACGAAGTGGCACTATTTCCTCCGGTGACAGGCGGATGATTTCCATTTCTGTACAGGAACAGGATTTCGATACGGGTGAGGAATACCGCCGTCTTCAGCAAGCCGGTTCCGGGGTTAATAACACGGATGTTGGTGGGATCGCTATCTTTACCGGACAGGTTCGCGACCTTGCAGATAACCCGCTAAAATTTATGCGCTTGGAGCACTATCCGGGCATGACCGAAAAGTCCCTTCAACAAACGGCCGAGCAAGCCGCTGCCCGATGGCCTGTCATTGATATTCGAATTATTCATCGGATTGGTGATCTGACTCCGGGTCAGCAAATTGTGTTTGTCGGGGTAAGCAGTGCCCACCGCGATTCGGCATTTTCCGCCTGTGAATTTATTATGGATATACTCAAAACCAGCGCGCCATTTTGGAAAAAAGAACAGCATGTGAATGGCGATAGCAGTTGGGTGGATGCCAAGGATGTCGACCAACAACGCGCCGAACGCTGGCAAGGCGGCGACTAGAACTTTGGGCATACGGCCAACAGCACGTTCAACACGCCTGGCCGTTTCGGTGCGATTGGTGTTGTTATGGATGAGCTTGCTTGTAATGGGTTCCGGTGCTGTTGCCGATACCTTGAGTATTGCTACAGCCAGTAATTTTCGTCCCGTTTTGGAGCAGCTCCGAGAGACGTTTGTCGAGCGGCAGGGTCAGGATCCATCCATGCATCAAATTACGATAAGCAGTGCATCCTCCGGTGTGCTCTACGCCCAAATTTTACAGCATGCACCCTTTCAGCTGTTTTTTTCTGCCAATGAATCCTACCCTGAAAAATTAGTGGCCAGTGGTCGTGGTGCGTCAGAGACCTTGGCGACCTATGCCATTGGCAAACTGGTGCTGGTGAGCCGTAGTGAGGGTGTTAATCCGAAAGACATTTTATCCAAAGCGAAGCGTATTGCTATCGCCAATCCGCGGACGGCACCCTATGGTATCGCCGCTATGGCGGCGATAGAAAACCTCGGGGTGATCGAGGAAAGTAAATCCAAGTTAGTGATCGGTAACAATATTGCTCAGGCTTGGCAGTTTTTTCACAGCGGTAATGCCGATGTTGCGATAGTTGCCGATGCTTTGGTTGTTTCGGCGCGGGGGCTCGATGAGCGCGAGAAACCACAGCGGCAGGGATTGTTTGCCATTGATCTCTCGCCGCACTTGACCCACCCTGTACGACAGAGCCGAGTGGCCATTAAACCGGTGAACTCGTTAACACAGCAGTTTTTGGATTTTATGAATACCGCCGCCGCAAAAAAAATTATTGTTGATGGGGGTTATTTGTTACCTATGACTAACAAGAATTTAAAGCAATGAGCCTATTGCCATCCGATATCACGGCACTTTGGCTAACCCTGCAATTGGCAGCCGTGACCACGGTTATTTTGATGGTTGTCGGTGCCCCGTTGGCTTGGTGGCTGTCACGCTCTGAGTCCCGATTTGCCAGTGTCATCGAAGCCACCGTGGCCCTGCCGTTGATATTGCCTCCCACGGTCATCGGTTTTTATCTGCTGATGGCATTTTCCCCCGATAATTTTTTAGGCGGTAGCTGGCTGGCTTTGACGGGGCAATCATTGGCGTTTACTTTTAGTGGGCTGGTCGTAGGCTCGGTGATTTACTCGCTGCCTTTTGTGGTGCAGCCATTGCAGTCGGGCTTCCAGCATTTTGACCACAAATTGTTAGAGGCGGCAGAGACCATGGGTGCCGGAACTCTGGATCGCTTCTTGAATTTAATTATCCCTCTGACACGCCGTGCTTTTGCTACGGCTGCACTGTTGGGTTTTGCCCACACCATGGGCGAGTTTGGCGTGGTGCTGATGATTGGTGGCAATATTCCCGGTGAAACACAAGTGCTATCCATTGCCCTGTACGACCACGTGGAAGCACTGGATTATGGCCGAGCCCATTGGCTTGCGGGCGGTTTGTTGGCCTTCAGTTTTGCGCTACTGATACTCCTCTATGGTTTTAATCGCAACAAGGGGCTTAAGTCGTGACGTTGCTGTGGGGTGAGCGGTTGTGGGTGTAGAGAACAAAATACAGCTGGCTGTAGAGCATTCCTTGGGCCGAGACGCTGAGTTTTCTCTGAGGTTAAATGTCCTGCTACCGGGTCGGGGTATCACCGCGATCTATGGCCCCTCGGGCTGTGGGAAGACCACATTGCTGCGCTGTATGGCGGGGTTGGAACATGCGGAACATTGTCGGTTAACGATCGGCGATATTGAAATTGGTGGCCTGCCAGTGACGCAGCGGCAATTAGGTTATGTGTTTCAGGAGAACCGTCTGTTTCCCCACCTCAATGTCGAGGAGAATCTCGACTTTGCATTTAAGCGGCGATTCTCTGATAACGGCCCAAGTAAACAGCAGGTGATTGCCTGGCTGGATATTGAAAACTTGTTAGCTCGTAAACCCAACCAGCTCTCTGGCGGACAGAAGCAGCGGGTTGCCATTGCCCGAGCATTGTTAACAGCGCCCCGCTGCCTGTTGCTGGACGAACCTCTCGCCGGTGTGGACAGCAAGGCTCGTCATCCGATTCTCCGCCATCTGGAAGCATTGGTAGATCAACTGAATATCCCGATGGTGTATGTGAGTCATAATCTCGATGAAATTAGTCGGTTGGCAGATCATCTGATCGTTATGGATCAGGGGCGCTTGATCGCGGATGGACCATTGCTGGAAATGCTTTCTCGGCTCGATTTGGATTTAACTCGGCAGGAAAATGCCGCCGTGGTGTTGAATGCAGAAGTTCTCAACCACGATGATCACTACAGCCTGACTCAACTCTCATTAGGTTCGTCTTTAAATTCGGATGGCGCCGCATCGAGTGTTGAAACTCAGCTTGTGGTTGGGCGACTCGCGGCTGCGCCCGGGAATACTGTGCGGGTGCGGATTCCCTGCCGGGATGTGAGTATTGCTTTGGAAAGACCGAGCCAGTCCAGCATCCTTAATATTCTGTCTGGCGTGATTGTCGGCATCGAACGGGTTGATGGTGCCAGAGCCATTGTTAAAGCCGATGTGCAGGGACAATCGGTATTGGCTCGCATTACCCGAAAATCACTGGAGCATTTAGCCTTAGAAACAGGCAAGCACGTGTATTTGCAGATTAAAACAGTCGCTCTTTTGTCAGAAACACTGGATTAGTTTTTTGTCACTATTTAGGAATTATCTATGAAGGCATTTCCCCACACCTATACTGCCGCGGCGTCAGCTGATCCAACAGGCAATGTAATCTGTTCGTTGAACAACGGTAGTCGGGTCGAGGTTGCACCCCCTGTCGAATTTGATGGCGCTGGCGATGTTTGGTCACCAGAAGAGCTGTTGATGGCGGCCGTGGCCAATTGTCTGGTGTTATCTTTCAAGTCCATTGCCAGGGCTTATGACCTGAATTGGCTACATATCGAATGCGCCGCCGATGGGCAACTTGAAAAAGTTGAGCGCAAGGTTCAATTCACCGGTGTGCACACCCGCGTCAAACTCATTCTTCCATCAGGCGAAGACAGCGACAAAGCCAAGCGCATTCTGGAAAAAGCGGAAGACACCTGTTTTATTACCAACTCCCTGTCGGCTGAGAGTGGTTTTAGCTGCGAGATTGTAGAAGGCTAACTTGCTATAGGGTGACCTTTTCTCCCATTTCCGGTACGCAGGCCGCCCAACCCAAGTCTTCGTTCAGTGCAATCCGAAACTGATCTGAGGCGGCTTCCTCACCGTGGGTGACAAAACAGCGTTTTGGGGCTGTGGGCATTTGCTGCAGCCAGCGTAACAGTTCCATTCGATCGGCATGGGCGGATAAAAAGTCCAGGCTTTCTATGCGAGCCCGGACATCTTGATAGCTACCAAAAATTTTAATCCGTTTTTCTCCCGTCACTAAGCGAGCGCCACGGGTTCCCGATGCCTGATAACCGGCAAACATGACGGTATTTCGATGGTCGCCCAACATGCGGTTCAGGTGGTGTAATACTCGCCCTCCCGTGGCCATGCCGCTGGCAGAGAGAATAATCGCGGGCATGTGTAGATTGTTGAGGGCGATAGATTCTTCGACGGTTCGAGTAAAGGTGACGTCGCGGGATAATTGCTGGCAGCGCGCTTTGTTCAGTCGGTGATAACGGTAGTGCCGTTGCATGACTTCCGTCACGCTGATGGCCATCGGGCTGTCTAAAAAAATCGGTAAATAGGGAATCATCTTCCGGTTGCGCAATTCGGTGATCAAATACAGCATTGCCTGAGCACGCCCCACTGCAAAGGTCGGTATTAATATCGACCCTCCAGCGGCAATAGTCTCGTTAATGATTTTCGCAGTTTCATCCCAAATATCCCGATTATCGTGAAGACGATTTCCGTAGGTGGATTCAATGACCAGGTAGTCGCAGTACACGGGCAGCTCGGGCGCCCGCATAATGAGATCGTTGCCTCGGCCCATGTCGCCACTGAACAGAATGTGACGCCCCGCCACCTGAACATCTAAAAACGACGAGCCAAGAATATGTCCGTTGGCGTGAAAACTGACCGATAAGTCGCCCAGTGATACCCCGGGTTGCGGGTTGTCGGGGTCTGAAAATCCAACCGTTTCAAAGAGTGCTAATGCCGCTTTGGCGTCTGCTTGTGTATAGAGGGGGAGGGCGGGCTCGTGTCGACTGTAGTGATGACGGTTCCGGTAGGCTGCTTCTTCTTCCTGTAATTTAGCGGCATCCAGCAACAAAATTTTACACAGATCCCGGGTTGCCTTGGTACAAAAGACAGTGCCATTAAAACCATTTTGTACCAGGCGGGGTAGATACCCGCTGTGGTCAAGATGAGCGTGGGTAAGAAATACGGCCTCAATACTGGCCGGGTCAACCGGGAAATCCCGCCAGTTTCGTTCGCGAAGATGCTTGTAGCCCTGAAACAGCCCACAGTCCACCAAAACTCTGCGGTTACTAAACTCTAATAAATAACGTGAACCGGTTACCGTACCTGCGGCACCGAAAAAGCTCAGGGAAATATCATTGGTCATTTGGCAGAGTCCTATACTTGGTGAGACTTTACTGGTTTCCCAGCTTAAGCATAGGTGTAAACTGGTGTGGGTCAATCCGAGTCAGTTGATTGAAATCTATAGCAGGCGTTTTATCTTATCGTGTTGATCGTGCCCATAGTCACTCGAGCTACAGGCATGATTTACAGTGCGGCTCGTAATAATACCAGCTAAAACAACAGATCGTTGAACAGTAAAAACTGTACAGGTTCGCCCGCTTTGATGGTTTTGTTCAGCGGGTGAATCGCAAAGCCATGTCCCACGCTGGCGGTGGAGAGCACGCCGCTACTTTGATTGCCGGCCAGTTCTGCGCAGGCCATACCCTGTTCATCAATCACCAGTTTGGCGCGTAGGTATTCCTGTCGCTTGGCAGGTTTTGGCCGGTCAAAGTTAGCCGTGACCTGAACGGGGGTGGGCAACAACTCAGTGGCGCCCTGGGTTTTTAGCAGGTAGGGTCGGGCGACGATGGCGCAGGTGACAAATACGGCGGCAGGATTGCCCGGAAGCCCTAAAAAGGGAGTGCCCAGTACATTGCCAAAGGCCAGGGGCTTCCCCGGTTTTATTGCCAGTTTCCAGAGATCGATGCTCCCCAGTTTTTCTACACAGGCTTTCACATGGTCTTCTTCACCGACGGAGAC
>DFBC01000154.1:8871-14954 GCA_002367235.1 Cellvibrionales bacterium UBA3090 | reverse complement strand
TAGACAATGTATCTG
This sequence comes from Cellvibrionales bacterium UBA3090, assembly GCA_002367235.1. GTDB lineage: Bacteria > Pseudomonadota > Gammaproteobacteria > Pseudomonadales > Porticoccaceae > Porticoccus. The sequence goes on along the minus strand of DFBC01000154.1, from coordinate 14,939 downwards.
GAGTGAACTGGTACAGAGAAAATTTATCGGCGGTCAAACGATCGATGACAATAGATTGATTGAATAGTGCACGAGGTTGCCACTGTAGTGACAGTTGCTCGACCTCCAGCCAGTTTAGTTGATGCCTTTGTACTTGAATGCTATCTGCCTGCCATTGAAACAGTGCCGGTGTGGCCAGTCCTCGAATGGTGATGTTCAAGTCTGTTGTCTGGTTAAATTGATTGACTAAAGATTGGACTAACCAAATTCGCCCTTTTTCTGAGCCCAGCAGGGTGCTTGTTGCTACCGCCAGGACAACCAGTAAGGAACCCAGTATCAATGTGAATAATCTAACGGCAGACTTTGCCGTGGGTAACACTTGCTGTGAAGAATTTTGGTTGTGTGATTCGGCCGACATCAGAAGGCCTGCCCAATACTGATATAGAGTTGAAAGTCATCATCGATACCGTCGCGTTTATTCAGCGGCACCCCGATATCAAAGCGTATAGGCGCGAAACTGGTGTAATAACGAATACCTGCCCCGGTGCCCCAACGTAAATCTTCACCCCATCGTGGAAGGTCCTCCTCGTAAGCAACGCCGCCATCGAGAAACACCACGCCACCCCAGTTCTTTCCCCAGCGAAGCCGGGTCTCGAGGGATATTTCGGTGAAAGATAAGCCCCCATCGGGATCTTTGTCGGTGAGCGGACCCAATGATTGGAAGGGGTAGCCACGAACGGAACCACCGCCGCCCGAGTAAAAGCGAATATTGGCGGGTACTTGCTCTGGGTCGATACCGCTAATTGATCCCGCTGCGCCGCGCATGGCAATGGTGGGCTTCCAGGCGAACTGGTTGAACGTAAAATACGAGCTGGCTGCCAGGGTCGATTTTATAAAGGTCGTGCTGGTGTTGTGAGTGTCTAAATATGGCCGGACACGCCCAGCGATGACGAAGCCAGATTGTGGGTCAAGTGAGTCACTGCGACGATCATATTCAAGGCTCAATGGTAATGATAAGAGAGCAAAGCGGTCATCTTCACCGTCTTCGATGACTTGCGATAATGACTGTTCAACGCCCACCAAACCTATTAGATTTGGTGTTATTTTCCTAGACAGCTCTACGCCGAGCGTGCCGGTTTTTGATTCAAAGGCATCCGTATCTTCCCGTTTAAGATCGGTATAGATGGTGATCGACTGATCACTACGCTGGTAGTGAGGTAGTATCAATTTGGATAACAGACCTTGTGCATTTTGAGCAATATGGCTGTCGACGGTTAGTGTTTGGGCTCGCCCCATCAAGTTGCGGTGTTCCCATCCGGCCGATATACCAAATCCTTCGTCAGTCTCAAAACCAACACCCGCACTTACAGTTCGGTGATCGCGTTCTGTCACAGAGAATTCGACGGGTACCTTACCTTCGCTGGGTTCTTTTACCTGCGCTGTTGCGCGGACTAATAAATTGGTTTGGATCAGTGCAAGGCGCGCTTTTTCAATGCGGTTTCGATTAAAACATTCGCCCTCTTTAATCGGTAGGCGAGCGCGGAGATAGTTTTCATCGATGGAATGTAAACCGCTAAATGTAATCTTTCCAAAATGAACAGAAGGGCTGGGCTCAATGATAAAAATTAGCCTGGCCGATTGTGTTTGGTGGTCGATGACCACTCGGTAGCTGGTGTTGACTTGATACAGGCAATAGTTGGAAGAGGTGTATGTGGCTAGCCTTTTCTTGGCAGAGAGTACCGATTCTGCAAGGAGAGGGTCTCCTGCCTGAATCTTGATGATATTTCGCTGTATATCGACTCCCTTCGGGGTCTGTAGTGAAATTTCTCCGACATGGTATCTAGGCCCAGGCTCAATACGGTACACAGCCTGCCCATCCCTGATGTAAAAGTTGACCTGAGGTGCGTAAAAACCTTCAGCTCTTAAGCGAGTCGTCAGTAATTGACTCTCATAGCGGCCGATTTTGTTCGGCTTCTTATACTGTTTGAGTTGATAGTTATTTTGTCGCTGACGGGCAAGTTCTTGTTCCAATATTTTTCGCAATGCGTCATTGCCTGCCAGCTCAATATGCTGCCCAGCTTTGTAAGGGATGAACGGCAGTTTTGGCAGGTCTAATGCGTAGCTTGGGGGGTGTGTCAGACAGCAGCACATCAAAATGCAGAAGTAATAATAGAATCGGTAGCCAAAGCATCGAGGTTTTAGACGTAGGCGGTTGCAGCATGACAGAGAGCGAATCATACGTAGTTGGCATCTTCGTAGTGTGGGTAAATCGTCTGTTTGAAGAATAGCTCAGTGAGCGCCATAGTGGTTCGTATGCACAGTTTGTTGGCCGCAGGCTATCAATTAGCCCAGGCATAAAGGTTGTCCGCTTGGTGTGTTTCTAGGATACATTGCTAAACTCAATATCAAAAGCTGCGTTTCCATTGCTGTGGAGGTGGTATGTGGTTTGACGGGCGTGGATAAAAGCGTTCTGCCTTAGGTGGTTTACTATGATTAGGTGTGTGCAAAAGTAAAAACATAATCGAGTGCTGGTTTGGCCTCAGGATTTAGTTATCGATAGAAGTGTTGTTTATGCGGCAGTAACACTGAGTGGTAAGTAATGCTATGGAAAATCTTCATATACTAATGACAGCAGTAACTGCAATTATCCTTTTTGTTTTTGGCTTGGATAACTTCTCAAAAGAAATTGAAAAAATATCGGGAGAGCAGTTCAGGAAATCGTTGGGTAGTGCCACCAGAATTCCAATTGTGGGTGTGTTGATCGGGGCTATGGTGACGGCCTTTATTCAATCCAGTTCGGCCACCTCTGTCATCACCATCAGTCTGGTTAATGCTGGTGTTCTTTCCTTTAAAAACAGTATCGGAATTATTTTTGGTTCTAATGTCGGAACAACTATTACTGCTCAATTGGTTGCCTTTAAGCTAACCTCATTTGCACCGCTGATCATTATTATTGGTTTTGTACTGTCTGTCGTCAGGATGCGATTTTCAATCTTTGGCAGAACTATCTTTTATTTTGGCTTTGTCTTTTTTAGCCTCAATCTAATCTCTTCCTCTTTGCAGCCATTGCAAAATAATGAGGTTTTAATTCAGTTGTTGACCCAGCCGCAAAATCCGCTCTATGCAATATTGTTTGGCTGTCTTTTTACTGCTGTTGTTCAGTCCAGTTCAGTGACCACTGGATTAGCGATAATTTTTACGCAGCAAGGTCTTTTGGGTCTAGAAAATGCCGTGCCGCTAATCATGGGTGCAAATATTGGCACTACGGCAACGGCGTTAATAGCAATGTTTTCCATGGATGTTGCTGCGAAAAAAACAGCATTAAGCCATTTTCTTTTTAACTTGGGTGGCGTTGTAATATTTACCCCTTTGTTGTTGATGTTTGGTGATCGGGTTTCTGAGTTAAACCCCGATCCAGCCATCGCGTTGGCCTATTTTCATTTAATCTTCAATGTGGCGACCAGTCTAATCTTTCTCATGCTGATTACTCCATTCACACGATTGGTCGATGTGATGATGGGCGAGGGGAAAATGGACTTTGAACGGCTAGATTTGCCCGTGTATGACAAGGATGACGAGTTTTCGCAAGTGAAAGAAAATTTGGATGGCGGTATGCATAAACTCTTTTGTTTTCTTAAAGAAAATTACAGTCTGGTCACTTTGAGTATCGAAACCAATTATCAAGGTGTTTATGATGCGGCGGACAAGCGCATTGACTATGTCAACTTTGTTAAAAAAGAGTACATGAGTTACTTTTCACGAATTATTACAGCCGTGGACGAGGAACATCAGTCCAGAGAATTGATGAGAATTATCAATCAATATGATTATCTTTTTCAGATACATGATTCAATTAACGACCTATTTCATAGCAAGAAGGTGATAAAGGAAAAGTTTGTTGATCTGAAAAGTGATGTTCTGACTATGGTTAGAGAGTTGTCAGGAAAAACATTAGGTTTATTTGGTGCTATTGACAGCTACCTGTCCACGGCTGATAAATCAGATATAAAGCCGTCGGCTGCTGAGTTGCAGGAACACATCGACGAGGTAAACAAAGATCTATTGCGAATGTTTGCCGATCCCCTGCGTCACGATGTCGGTGCTCTAACCAACTTTATTACCTACTCGCAAAGGCTAAAGGACAAGCTGTTGAATTTTTATGAGAGAAAGAAAGTTTCTGGTGTGTCTATTGAAACCGGGGTCCCCGGAAGTGGTGTGCCAGCCGAAAAAGTCTTTTTCTAAAGCGAATCGCCGCGGTTAGTTTGAGTGTGGTTTATATCCTAAGATACATCGTGAAAAAACCCGGTTTTTCCGGGTTTTTTCACATATTCTCTGAGTTGTTTTTATGCTTGAGCACTGGGTCGAGATGAAACATCTTCGTACCAGCGCAATGAGTTGGTGTTTTCCTTGGGAATATCCAATTCGACCCATTTAGCAAAATCAACCGCACAAAGAGCGGTGATATCAACCATGGTAAAACGGTCACCGGCAATAAATTTTGAGTTGGTTAAGTACTTTTCTAGCCAATGGTAAAAGACCCCCAGCGTTTTGTTGCCACGTTCTACCAGGCCCTCAATGGCGCCTACAGTATCAACTCCGGGTAGGCTTCTGTAGGAAAAATTATCGTTTTTGGTGTTGTTTCGAAACGCTTCTGAGGTGGCAATCATGCCGTCGAATTCCATTTTTCTCTGAAGACACTCAATCTTTGCTCGCTCTACAGGTGTGGTTCCCAGCAGTGGCGGTTCTGGGTATAGATCTTCTAGATATTTGCAAATTGCCATGGTTTCATCAAACCGGGTTCCATCATCTAATTCTAAAACTGGTAATAACCCCCGGGGATTAATCGATAAGAATTCTTTTTCTAGGTTTTCACCACCGACAATATCAATTTCAACTTTTGGTATATCTAGGCCCTTTTCAGCAATAAATATCCGTGCACGCCTGGGGTTTGGGGCAATAGAACAGTCGTAAAATTTCATAGATGCTGATCTCCTTTAACAGGGCTGTCCAGATTCAGTTGAGAGCTCAATTTGATAAAAAAACGTTCGTTCTAAATGGAATAGAGAGAATATACCTCAATATTTTGCGGGATGTATATGCCATTTTTTTATTACAGGTGGGCTGTATCTGTTACTGGATGCCTAAGAAAAGAGCCTCGAAAGCAGTACAGGAACAGCTGTTTCTACCCTGAGAATTCGGCTGCCCAGGGTTATCGGCTGAAATCCCATTTCGACAAATTTTTCCACCTCATAGTCTATAAAACCGCCCTCAGGGCCAATTGCTAAGGTAGAGGGTTGATTGAATGCCATGGGGCATGGATCGTCTGCTTTGGGATGCGCCAGGAAGGACTTGCTGTCAGCCGTAATGTTTATCAGCTCATCTTCAACAAAGGGCTTAAACCTCTTTTTAATGACGATTTCGGGTAACTGGGTGTCACCGCCTTGCTCGAGCCCTAAAATAAGTTGTTGCCTGAGAGCCGTGTCAGCTAGCCAGGGTGTTTGCCAATAGCTTTTTTCCACTCGCCAGGTATTGATTAAATACAGTTTTTTGACGCCCATCGTGGCAATGGTTTGTAAAATACGTCGCAGCATTTTGGGGCGAGGTAGCGCCAGAATCAGTGTGAGGGGAAGGGGTGCCGGTGGCCGTTCGGTTAGGGTTACATCGAGGTGTATAGACTCAGAGTCAATGTGTAACACTTGGGCTGTTCCCATAAGCCCATTGAGTCGTCCAGCTTTTAGACTATCGCCGACAGTCACTTTATTAATGTCTAGTAAATGCCTTAATCGGCGTCCAGTAACCTTCGCTTGGCTTTCAGAGATAAAGTCCGTGTCTTCAAGTACAAGTAGGTTCATAGGATGAATAGTAGTATTTGGCGCCCCGGAGAGGATTCGAACCTCTGACCTGCCCCTTAGGAGGGGGCCGCGCTATCCAGCTGTGCCACCGGGGCGTAATAAGTGATGGGCACTTCGTATAATACCGGCGCAATTCTAGGGTTTTAGGGTGCGGGTATCAACCTGTGATGACGAAAGCGTATTTATTGGGTTTTGGTTCCATGGTCTCTTGTGGACGATGATTTATCTACGTTGGGG
>DFBC01000154.1:0-8818 GCA_002367235.1 Cellvibrionales bacterium UBA3090 | reverse complement strand
AAAGCCCTGTCCTTGACGGCAGGGCTAGGTTTGTCGTTATAGAGTTTGGTTGGAGCTGGATTAGCTTTTTATGACTCTGGTCGAGCCACTGGAAATCACCGAATTAATAGCAGTATCACGAGATTCTGCTGTTTGGTACATGGGGCTTGTTGCGATAATGTGATGGTTGGGTGACTGCAGATTGAAGTAGTGTTCTCCCGCAGGGGATTCTTTGGTGTCGTACCGATCTATGTATGCGCAGTTTCGTTGAACTGCTTCAATGTCCGCCTTGGCGGAACCCTTGGATATATAGGGTTGGATGTTTGTTAAAATAGTTTCTCCGTCGTCATTTTTTAGAGAAAAGTTGAATTGAGCTTCAGTATCTTTGTTTAACTCGAACCAGCTGGACATATCTATCACCTTCATCATTATAAGAATAATTATGTTTGTTGCGCCCAGTGAACAAATAAGAAACTTGCTGCGTTGTTAGCAATCCCAAAGGGGGCAACTAACAACTTGTTTTATGTTCAGTGCAGGTTTTGAATAGTACCACTAAAAGCGGAAGTCAAATTTTATCGCCAAGTATTTGAAGAATACAAAGAGTCCGTAATGCTTTAAAAAGCGGTGTCTAATGGTTAGGGATGACGATGGTGTTGCGGAGAAGGCAAGTGTATTGAGGGGAAAACAGTAAATTGGGTATTAGGTTTGGTTGTTGAATTTACGTTATAGCAGTCCTTATTGGTCATAAAAGAATGTGCAAATGAACGAAGATAGAAATTTTGATGATTTGGCTGAGCGGTTTCAGCGAAAGGTATATGGCAGCTTAAAGGGCGACATTCGGCTGGCTGTGTTATGGCGTGACATAGAGGAAGCTATTCCTGATATTTACGGAAGCAAACCACTGAGAGTTTTGGATGTTGGTGCTGGCCTTGGGCAGTTGGCGGTCCGTTTAGCAAAACTCGGGCATCAGGTGACGGTGAACGATATCTCCAGTGAAATGTTGGCTATTGCCAGATCCTCTGCCGAGCAGGCTGGGGTTCTGGATGATATTCATTGGTATCATTGTCCATTCCAGTCGTTATCGAATCATGTAAAAGGGACGTTTGATCTTGTTCTTTGCCATGCTGTCGTTGAGTGGTTGGCGGATCCCGAAGCCTTGATCGCTCACTTAAAGGGCTACCTTTCAGACACAGGCACGCTTTCACTGACCTATTACAACCGCCATTCGCTGGAGTACCGCAATTTAATTCGAGGAAATTTCAATTGGTTAAACCAGGCATCGTTTGTTGCCGATCCCGGTAGTTTGACGCCGGGCAATCCCCTGTACCCAGAGCAGGTGCAAGGCTGGTGTGATAAGTTGGGCCTTCAGGTAGAAAGCGCGTGCGGTGTCAGAGTGTTCCATGATTATGTGACCACTGTGCGTGGCGGCCATGCCGTGCCTGAGGATGTTATTAAGATGGAGCTGAAGTACTCCCAGAGAGAGCCCTATATGTGGCTGGGCCGATATATTCACTTATTGTTAAAACATACAGATAAAGCTACGCCACTTAATGAGTAATTATTTCCACTTATCCCTTCTTTTTGTCGAGCAATAAATCTCTGGCTGCATTGAGCTTTGCCGCAAGATAATCGTTTCCTCCCCGGTCTGGGTGTAGTTTTTGTATCAGGCGTTTGTGGGCTTTAATGATGTCTTCTCTGCTCGCCTCTGGATTAAGGCCCAGTATTTTCCATGCTTCTTCTTCGTCTATTTCTGGATTGCTGCTTGGTGCACTGGATTGTTCTGAACTGGACTGTCGGTGTTTCAGCAAGACTTGCAGGAACGGCAGTGTCCTCATCAGTAAGCCGAAAAGTCCTTTAACAAAGGGGAGTGCGGCCGCCAGTGCTGCCATTACCCAGTGAACCCTTCCTGTTGCTGCCAGCAGGAGGATAGCGGCAATCAGTGCAAAGAGCAGCCCGCGCAACAGTAGTTGTTTCCGTTGCTGAGGCGAGCGTTGTTTAAGTGCGCCCAAGAATAAATAAATGAGAAAGGCGATAGCGAGTAAAACGATGATCCTGGCCATTGTTATTGCACCTTATGCGACACGCATTGTTTACTCAATTGCACTAGAGGCCAATTCATAGGCTAAGTCTTTATTGGGATTTTGGCAAAAGACCTTAAACCCAGAGAGTTACATATACCTCATTAGCATCGCATAACCGCCGTCTTCTGGCAGGCTGATTTCGGCAGGCATGGGTATGCGTACAACATGACCGGATCCCGGTGCTGCATCCATGGACTCTCCCTTAAGGTTTTCCAGTGTCTCCAGGTTGAACGTCATATTTCCGTTTGGGGTGACAAGTTCAAGCGTATCGCCATTTTCAAAGCGGTTTTTAACCTCTACTGTAACCCAGCCTTTAGCCGTATCTACCGCGCTGATTTCACCCACAAACTGTTGGTTTGGATTGCTGGAGGCACTCTGCTCATAGTTCTGGGTTGCCTGAGGCACGTGACGGCGGTAGAAGCCTTCGGTGTAGCCGCGGTTAGCCAGGTGATCCAGTTCGGCCATCATATTCATGTCAAAGGGTATGCCGGCCTCGGCGTTATCTATGGCGCGACGGTAGACTTGAGCAGTGCGGGCAGCGTAGTAATGAGACTTGGTGCGACCCTCAATTTTTAAGGAAACAACGCCCATGTTCACCAAGCGTTCGACATGTTGAACGGCACGCAGATCCTTTGAATTCATTATGTAGGTGCCGTGCTCATCTTCGAAGGCGGGCATCATTTCGCCGGGTCGGCCTTGTTCTTCCAGCAACATGATGGGCGTTTCTTCTTCGTGATCCTGTTGGCTTGCTTGGGTTGGATCCCAAACCTTGGCTGGAACAATATCTCCGGTCTCTGTTTCCGTTGCTTCCTGGGCATTGTATTTCCAGCGGCAGGCGTTGGTGCAGGCACCTTGGTTGGGGTCTCTGTGATTCATATAGCCAGAGAGCAAACAGCGACCGGAATAGGCAATACACAGTGAACCGTGGACAAAAACTTCAAGTTCCATCTCTGGACAGCGCTGGCGAATTTCTTCAATCTCATTCAATCCCAGCTCGCGGGATAATATCGTGCGGACAATGCCCTGTGTATGCCAGAACTTAACTGTCGCATAGTTAGTGGCGTTGGCTTGTACCGATAAGTGAATAGGCATCTCTGGCCACTTTTCTCTAACCATCATGATCAGCCCCGGATCAGACATGATCAGAGCGTCAGGTCGCATCTCAATGACTTCTTCCATATCTCGAAGATAACTTCTGACTTTGTCATTGTGCGGAGATATATTGCTGGCGATATAGAACTTTTTATTCTGGGCGTGGGCTTCCGCTATTGCGCCAGCCATCACATCCAGATGGTTGAACTCATTGTTCCTTACACGCAAGCTATAGCGGGGTTGTCCGGCGTAAACAGCATCTGCTCCATAGGCAAATGCATAGCGCATGTTTTTAAGGGTTCCAGCGGGTGACAATAGCTCTGTCATGATTGGTGCCTGAAGTGCAAGGGGCGGCAATTTTACCTAAATGTAGAACATTTATGTACCGGGCTTGGCTTTATAGCAAAGAATAGTATGACTATTAAGTTATAAGGTGTCAGGGGGCTTATGAAGGCGGAAGTAACGCAACCGGCAGTACCTGACAATATTGGGTGTTAAAGGAAGATTTCCATGAATACAGTTTCCTTGAGTGCTTGAGCAGATTTCCCTAAAATGCGCCGCAAAGGGGGGCCAGGGCAATCTGCACCCCATAACTTGCCCGGTTTTACGTTCCGGTTGCAATGAGGAAGATATATGACTGAGTCACCCCATAGTGTAGTGGTCGCTGCACTGTACCGTTTCGCGAAATTTCCTGATTTTGAAGCTTTTAGATCGCCCCTTCAAACCTTGATGTTGGAGCAGTGTGTCAAAGGTACCTTGCTGCTTGCCCCAGAGGGGATTAATGGCACGATTGCTGGCTCCAGACAGAGCATTGATGCGGTTTTGGCGTGGTTAGAAAAAGACGGGCGCTTCTCTGGCCTGGAAGTCAAAGAATCCTATGTCGAAGCCAACCCTTTTTATCGCACCAAGGTAAAGCTTAAAAATGAAATTGTGACTATGGGCGTGGCTGAGATTGATCCGAATGAGATAGTCGGTACCTATGTCGAGCCTGGCGACTGGAATGCCCTCATTAGCGATCCTGAGGTATTGCTGCTGGATACTCGAAATGACTATGAGATTGAGATCGGTACTTTTGAAAATGCAGTGAATCCCGAGACAAGTACTTTTCGTGAGTTTCCAGATTACGTCAGCAAGGAACTGAACCCGAAAAAGCAGAAAAAAGTAGCGATGTTTTGCACCGGTGGCATTCGCTGTGAGAAATCGACAGCCTATTTAAAGCAACAGGGTTTTGAGGAGGTTTACCATCTGAAAGGCGGTATCCTCAATTATCTTGAGCAGGTGCCTGAACCTGATTCTAAGTGGCGCGGTGAGTGTTTTGTTTTTGATAATCGAGTCACCGTGAATCACAAGCTTGAAAAGGGCCAATACGATCAGTGCCACGCTTGTCGGATGCCGATCACGGAAGAAGATAAGCAGCACGTGCATTACCAAAAAGGGGTGAGCTGTCATCGTTGTTTTGGTCGGCACAGCAAGGAACAAATCAGGCGTTACACAGCCCGAGAACGGCAAATGAATTTGGCTAAACAAAGAGGAGAAGCACATATTGGCTCTTCAATGGAAGCAAAAATCTTGAGCCGTAAGAAAGAAAAGCTGGTGCTTAAGGACAAACAGCGACGCGGGAGTTAAAACACAGAGCGGAGTATAAAGGCACAACCTTAAGCAAAGTAATTTGCCTGGTAATTAAAAAGACCGACAATTGTCGGTCTTTTGCTTATTGCTTGTTATTGAAAATTAACAACTTACCTGTCGTGTTTGTTAATCCAGTCTTTGATTTTTGGTGCAACGCCTTTCCGGTATTTACTGCCATTAAAAATACCGTAGTGACCAACGCCTTTCTGCACATAGTGTTTTTTAAGCTTCTTAGGTAGCTTGTCACAAAGGTGCAGTGCAGCCTCAGTTTGCCCCAGGCTAATCATGTCATCTTTTTCACCTTCCAGCGTGAGCAGGGCCACATCGGTGATATCGCTACAATTGATCGTCTTTCCCAGATATTGCATGGTGCCTTTGGGCAGCTGTTGATCCAGAAAAATCCGATCCATGGTTTCCAGATAAAAATCTGCGTCCATATCGAGGACGGCCATGTATTCATCGTAGAAATCGCGGTGCTTGTCGGCATCGTCTACATTGCCATGAACAATGTCTTTAAAGAACTGTATATGTTTTTCCAAATGAGACTTTATGTTCATGGACATGAAGCCACCCAGTTGCATGGTTCCTGGGTAAACACGTCGGCCTGAGCCGGCGAAACGGTTGGGCACCTTGTGAATGGCAACTTTCTCAAGAAATTTAGCGGAGGTTTTTAAAACTTGTTTGGTGAAGGCGTTGGGGTTTACCCGAATATCAATGGGCCCAGCCATCATTGTGAGAGTTTTGGGTCGGCAAACATCCTTCTCCCGTGACATATGACTGACAGCGGTTAACGCTGGAACTGCCGCTTGGCATATGGCAAAGACATGGTTGTTGGGGCCAATGTGCGTCATAAAATCGATTAAATAGGTGACATATTCTTCATAGCCAAACTTTCCTTCCGAGAGCGGCACATCCCGCGCATCGGACCAATCCGTGAGATAGACTTCGTAATCTTCCAGGAATTCTCTGAAGGTTTCCCTCGCCAAGGTGGCGTGGTGGCCAGATAATGCCGCGACACAGAGTAATTTTGGGGCGTCATCGGGAAGACCTTCACGGCGAAAGCGCAGCAAATTACAAAAGGGTTTTTCCAGAACCACGGTCTCGCTGACCGGGTGTTCTTCACCGTTAATAACAACTGGTTCGTATTGAAAGCCTTGTTTAGGGTAGTGCTTTAGCAGGCGGCTGGTGGATTCTAGTATTGCCTTTCGAAGCCTGCCATAACGGGTGTTAACAAGGGGGTACCTTTCATCTGTGACGATATCGTGAATAAGGTCTACAGTGGCATTCAGTGGTGCTAGTGATTGACGATATAGATCAAAGAATTGGTATTGCATATTAGAGCACCTGCTTGGATAGCTAAAACAATCAGCATCAAGTTTACGCACGGCAGATTAGAATAGGCAACCTAAAAAAGGCTAGCTAAGGGGGCGTGCTTGACCGGGACTACTTTTCTGTAGAAAAAGGCCCCGCCAAAGCGGGGCCTTTCTTATGTGGCTGGTTTGTTACAACCAGCCGTTACCCAACATACTTATGAAACGGTAACAATTTCTTCCGCCGCAATACGCTTGCCTTCGTCGGCACCAGCCTGGAAGGATTCGATCTGGTCGAAGTTCATATAACGGTAGATTTCATCAGACATAGAGTTGACCTTGTTGGCGTACTCCATGTATTCAGCAGGTGTAGGTAGTTTGCCCAAAATGCCGCCCACTGCAGCTAATTCAGCTGAAGCCAGGTAGACATTGGCACCATCACCCAAACGGTTAGGGAAGTTACGGGTTGATGTGGAGATAACCGTGGCTCCCGGATTAACTCGTGCCTGGTTGCCCATACACAGAGAACAGCCGGGCATCTCGGTACGTGCGCCCGCTTTGCCAAAGATGTTGTAGTAACCTTCTTCCATCAGCGTGTGCTCATCCATTTTAGTGGGTGGCGCTAGCCAGAAGCGTGATTTAACACCAGATTTAGCCGTTTCAAACAATTTACCCGCTGCACGGAAGTGACCAATGTTGGTCATGCAAGAACCGATAAATACTTCGTCCACTTTGTCGCCGGCGACGTCAGATAACAGTTTTGCATCATCCGGGTCATTCGGACAGCAAACGATAGGTTCTTTAACGTCAGCCAGGTCAATTTCAATCACCGCGGCGTATTCGGCATCGGCGTCGGCTTCCATCAGTGATGGGTTGGCCAGCCACTCTTCCATTTTCACAGCACGACGTTCCAGTGTGCGTCGATCACCGTAGCCATGGCCTACCATCCATCGCAACAGTGTGATGTTGGAGCGGAGGTATTGGGCGACTGATTCTTCGCTCAGCTTGATAGTACAGCCTGCAGCGGAACGCTCGGCAGAGGCGTCGGACAATTCAAATGCTTGTTCAACGGTCAGGTCATTGAGGCCTTCGATTTCCAGAACACGACCAGAGAAGAAGTTTTTCTTGCCTTTCTTCTCAACGGTTAGAAGGCCTTGCTTGATGCCGTAGTAAGGGATGGCGTGAACTAGGTCTCGTAGGGAGATGCCGGGCTGCATTTCGCCTTTAAAGCGAACCAGGACAGACTCAGGCATATCCAATGGCATAACGCCGGTGGCTGCGGCAAAAGCAACCAGACCAGAGCCGCCAGGGAATGAAATACCCATAGGGAAACGAGTGTGTGAATCACCACCGGTACCTACAGTGTCAGGCAGCAACATGCGGTTTAACCAGCTGTGGATAACACCATCACCTGGACGCAGGGAAACACCACCGCGGTTCATGATGAAGTCGGGTAGAGTGTGTTGAGTATCGATATCCACAGGCTTAGGGTAAGCCGCTGTGTGACAGAAAGACTGCATGGTCAGGTCGGCAGAGAAGCCAAGGCAAGCAAGGTCTTTCAGTTCATCACGGGTCATTGGCCCCGTGGTATCCTGAGAGCCTAGTTTTGTCATCTTGGGTTCGCAGTAAGTGCCGGGGCGAATACCTTCAACACCGCAAGCTTTACCAACCATTTTCTGTGCCAGGGTGTATCCCTTGCCAGTGTCTTCTGGTTGAGTAGGTTGGCGGAATAAGTCAGAAGCAGGTAGTTAAAGGTGCTCGCGAGCACGCTGAGTCAGGCCGCGGCCGATGATTAGATTAATACGGCCGTCGGCACGTACTTCGTCAAGGATTACGTCGGACTTAAATTCAAATTCGGACAGAACTTCACCGGATTCACTGAGAATTTTTCCATCGTAAGGGCGAATTTCAATCACATCGCCATAGTTGATCTTGTCAACAGGTGCTTCGAAAACAAGGGCGCCAGCATCTTCCATGGTGTAGAAGAAAATAGGTGCTACTTTAGTGCCAATACAGATGCCGCCGGAACGTTTGTTAGGTACGCCGGGCATATCTTCACCGAAGAACCAAAGCACAGAGTTCGTCGCAGACTTACGAGAAGAACCGGTGCCAACAACGTCACCAACAAAAGCAACGGGCAGACCTTTGGCTTTAATCTCGTCAATTTGGCTCATGGGGCCAACAACACCATGCTCGTCAGGGTTCATGCCATCACGAGTCATTTTGTAAGCGGCGCGTGCGTGCAGAGGAATATCTGGGCGGCTCCATGCATCGGGCGCAGGAGACAGGTCGTCAGTGTTGGTTTCGCCTGTCACTTTGAAGACAACAACTTTGGTGCTTTCTGGAACGGCATCATTGTTGGTGAACCACTCACCATCGGCCCATGATTGTAGAACCGCTTGAGCGTTTGCGTTTCCTGCATCAGCTTTTTCTGCTACATCGTGGAACGCGTCAAATACCAATAAGGTGCCTTTCAGTTCTTCTGCAGCTTGCTCGGCCAGTTCTGAGTCGTCTAGTTCTCCAACCAGTGTTGCTACGTTGTATCCGCCATGCATGTTGCCGAGTAGGGTTACAGCAGCGCTACGGTCGATCAGTGGGGATGCGGCTTCGCCGTTGACCACTGCGCTTAAAAAGCCCGCTTTTACATAAGCTGCTTCATCTACTCCGGGTGGTACACGGTTCGCAATAAGATCTAACAAAAAGTCTTCTTCACCGGCTGGTGGGTTT
>DFBC01000059.1:1367-15388 GCA_002367235.1 Cellvibrionales bacterium UBA3090 | reverse complement strand
ACTTCATCGAGAATTACGTCAGATTTAAATTCGAACTCGGAGATGACTTCGCCAGCTTCGTTAAGAATTTTTCCGTCGTAGGGACGAATTTCAATGATGTCGCCAAAATTGATGTCGTCGACGGGTGCTTCAAATACCAGTGCGCCAGCATCTTCCATCGTGTTAAAGAAGATAGGTGCTACCTTGCCACCAATACAAATGCCGCCAGAGCGCTTGTTTGGTACACCGGGCATGTCTTCGCCGAAGAACCAAAGTACTGAGTTGGTAGCAGATTTACGTGAAGAGCCGGTACCCACAACGTCGCCCACAAAGGTGACAGGTAGCCCTTTGGATTTGATTTCGTCAATTTGGCTCATTGGGCCAACAGCGCCATGCTCATCAGGTGTGAGACCGTCGCGAGTCATCTTGAAAGCGGCGCGAGCATGCAGAGGAATATCTGGACGGCTCCATGCATCTGGTGCAGGAGACAGGTCATCGGTGTTAATTTCGCCAGTGACCTTAAAGACGATAGTTTTGATACTTTCTGGCACAGCATCATTGTTTGTAAACCACTCGGCATCAGCCCAGGATTGGAGTACAGCTTTTGCATTGGCATTGCCAGCATCTGCTTTTTCAGCAACATCGTGGAATGCATCAAATACCAATAGCGTGCCTTTCAGTTCTTCAGCGGCCTGCTCAGCTAATTCAGCGTCGTCCAGCAGTTCAACGAGGGTTGCAACATTATAGCCGCCGTGCATATTGCCGAGCAGGGTAACTGCCGCGCTGCGGTCAATCAGAGGTGAGCTTGCTTCACCCTTAACCAATGCGCTTAGGAAACCTGCTTTGACGTAAGCCGCTTCATCCACACCGGGTGGTACGCGATTGGCGATAAGGTCTAACAAAAATGCTTCTTCACCAGCGGGTGGGCTTTTTAATAACTCAACCAGGTCTGCTGTCCATTCTGGCGTAAGGGGCTTGGGTGGAATTCCTTCAGCGGCACGTTCTGCTACATGTTGACGATAAGCTTCTAACACGATCTGCATCCTCTTCTTGTGTGACTTGACCCAATCCGGCAGGATTAAGAGTGGTTTGGGGCTACCAGTGAATCATGGCTGCTAGTCCATACCCATATTCTGGCCTGACTGGGCAATAAGCCCAACGGCCGCACATACTTACTATAATTCAAATCTCAGAGTAATGTGATGCCAGTGGACAGAGGCCATTCACCGGGCAAAATTCTCTGATACACTGCCATTTTTGGGTGTAATGCCCTGTGGGGATTTACGGGCTTTAATTAGGGTGAAACAAGCATGCTTAAACTTTATGGTTTTCACGTCAGCGCCTACTTCAATATGGCCAAGTTGGCCATGCTCGAAAAAGGTTTTGAGTTCGATGAAGTCCGGTCTTATCCCAATCAGGAAGATCAATTCTTATCCATGAGTCCCATGGGTAAAATACCCTGCCTTGAAGCTCGGGAGGGGTTTCTCTCTGAAACCATCGCTATCATGGAATTTCTGGAAGAGATTAACCCCGAAGTTCCACTGTTTCCGGCGGATCCTTTTGAACGAGCCAAAGTGCGTGAGCTGATGAGGGCTTGTGAGTTGTATGTTGAGTTGCCTGCACGTCGCCTTTACGCTGGCGTCTTTTTTGGTGGGACTAACCATGAGCAGACCGTTGAGGAAGTAAGACCTCAAGTGGCCAGAGGGTTAATGGCATTGGAAAAGTTGGCAAAATTTGAACCTTACCTGGCGGGGGATAAGTTCACCTATGCCGACATCGTTGCCTACTACACCTTCGATAAGGTAGAGAAAACCATGAGCGAGGTGTATGGCTGGGATGTTATGAGTGAAATAAAAGGCCTGAAGCCTTGGCGACAGCAGGTTGCTTCGCGCCCCATTGTCCACAGTCTGGATATTGTTATCGCTCAAGACGTTGAATCATTTTTCAGTAAGGATTGAAATTCGTGGCAGTATCTTCACTTGAAGAAATAGAAGCTTTTTTACCCTGTAAAACGCCTGATGCATGGATAGCGAATGCTTTGCAGCATCAGGACATATTGTTAATCGATCATGCAAACTGTGAAAAAAAAGCCGCCAGTACAGCGATTAACCTGATATATCGCTATGTGGATAGTTTTGAGTTGCTCAATAAAATGTCCAAGCTGGCTAGAGAGGAAATGCGTCATTTTGAGCAAGTGATCGCGATCATGAAGGCACGGGGTATTGCCTATCAAAATATAACGGCCTCCCGTTATGCCGCCGGGCTGCGAAAAAAAGTCCGGACGCATGAACCCGCTAAACTAATCGATACATTGATCGTTGGAGCCTTTATTGAGGCGAGGTCGTGTGAGCGGTTCGCAAAATTGGCACCTTACCTCGACGATGAGCTCAAGCAATTTTATCTGTCACTGCTGAAATCTGAGGGGCGACATTATCGGGACTACCTCTTATTGGCTAAGAAAGCTGCCGGAAATCAATCGATCGATGAGAGAATTGAGGTGTTTCGTGAGCAGGAACAGCAGTTGATTGAGATGCCCGACAGTGAGTTTCATTTTCACTCCGGGCCACTTTTGATCGTTGAAGAAAATCTTAAACAAACCGTTAATGCATAAACCCTGAAGACGAAAGAGAAGATGTATGTGCGAACTACTAGGTATGAGTGCCAATGTTCCCACGGATATATGCTTTAGCTTTACCGGGTTGATCCAGCGTGGTGGTAACACCGGCCCGCATGCGGATGGCTGGGGTATTACCTTCTACGAGGGGAAAGGGTGTCGTGCATTTAAAGACCCCAGTCCTTCCTGTGAATCAAAAATTGCAAAGATGGTGGTAAGTTACCCCATCAAAAGCTGCTCGGTGGTTAGTCATATCCGGCAGGCCAATCGGGGTGGTGTAAGCCTTGAGAATACGCACCCTTTTACCCGTGAGCTATGGGGGAGAAACTGGACATTTGCCCATAATGGCCAACTTGAGGGTTTTGAGTCACTGGACACGGGTTTTTATACCCCGGTAGGTGAAACAGACAGCGAGCATGCTTTTTGCTGGTTGCTGTGCCAGCTGAAAAGCCGCTACCCATCTCCGCCCGATGATATGCCTGATGTGTTTCGCTACATCGCAACGCTATCGGCTCAATTAAACAAACTGGGTGTCTATAATATGTTGCTGACGGATGGAGCCTATGTGATGGCTTTCTGTGGTAATAACCTTTATTGGATTACCCGTCGGGCACCCTTTGGAAAAGCACTGTTGGTTGATGAGGATGTGGTGATCGACTTTAAACAGGAAACGACGCCAGACGACGTGGTGACGGTGATTGCCACTCAGCCTCTGACGGCTAATGAAGCTTGGCAGCAAATAGAGCCCGGTGGTTATTGCCTGTTTCATTATGGTGAACAGGTAAAGGCTAAGCTGTGAAAAGTTGCTAGTCATACCCTTCAAATTACCCACAACGTGCCATGAATCACACAGCCTTGAGTACTTTTATCCATTGATCCGGGTGGATTTCAGGGGGGAGGACGTTTATCCTTCTGCCACTTACAGGCAACCATACACACCTCAACTACTCCTTAGGTCATAAACTCTAAATGTCTAAAGCAGCGTCCTTCAGAAACAGCGGTTTCAATAAAAATTTCTTTGGTAAAACCATTACCTCACCGTTCACCATCCCCTCTGGAATTGTGACAACGGCCGCCTCTATTATTCAGCATATTTTCGATACGATTCCCGAAGTGGGGGTGTTGACGACCAAAAGTGTTGGGCTTGAGCCAAGGCCGGGTTATCGCGAACCGGTAATCAGTCAGTATGCGCCGGGCTGTTTTGTGAATGCCGTTGGTCTAACCAATCCGGGCGCAAAGCAACTGGCTGAGTCGCTGGCGACATTGAATGTGCCGGAGGATCGCTTTCTGCTCACCTCAATTTTTGGTGGTAGTGTTGAAGAATTTGTTGAGGTAGCCAAAATTCTTGCCCCGGTTTCCGATGGGCTCGAGCTGAACTTGTCGTGTCCCCACGCCAAAGGTTATGGCATGGCCATGGGGCAGGATCCCGAACTGGTCAGAGAAATCACGGCGGCAGTAAAGGCGGTAGTAGATATACCGGTGATCCCGAAACTGACACCAAATACCGACAATATAGCCGAAATTGCCAAGGCGGCTGTTGCTGGAGGTGCCGATGGACTCTGTGCCATTAACACGGTTGGTCCTGGCTATACCTCTGCTCATGGTCACCCGGTATTGAGTAATGGTTCCGGGGGTATGTCGGGCAAAGGTGTGTTACCCATTGGTTTGAAATGTGTGCGAGAAATTGCCGAAGCCGTGGACTGTCCTATTATCGGTTGTGGTGGCGCCAGCAGTGCTGATGACGTTCGTGCCTATGCGGATGCTGGTGCCGATGTGGTGGGTGTTGGCTCCGCGCTGATCGGTCTGACCACAGACGAAATGAGGGAATACTTTCAAACGTTGCATCGCGACATCGAGTACGGGAAAAATCAGGCTGAAAACCTGATTCGCTATGATGTGGATATGCAATTCCGCCCGGTGTCATTGGTGTCAAACGAGCGGGTAACCGACGATATTTGTATTCTTACCTTCGACCGGAAGGTGAATGTTCAGGCCGGTGAATTTATTTTTCTGTGGATTCCAGGGCTGGGTGAAAAACCATTCTCTGCACTGACTGACGATCCCTTCTCTCTGGTGGTGATTGATGTCGGTGTCTTTACCCACGAACTCATGGCGCTGAAGCCGGGTACGGAAGCCTATGTCAGAGGGCCACATGGTATTCCTGTTGCACCTCACGAAGGTGCCAAAATCATGAGTGTCAGCGGTGGAACGGGTCTCGCTGCGGTCTACCAAATTGCCCGGGATTTTGATAACGCCGAGATTTTTACCGGAGCACGCACAGCTGAACGCCTTTATTTCCTCGATGAATGTAAAAAAATTGCCGATGTGCATGTGGCGACCGATGATGGCTCTGAAGGCTATCATGGATTTGTCACCGAGTTGCTTCGAACGCGTCTGATGGAGCTGTCATTGGAAGAGCTGGATAACCTGGTGTTTTATAATTGTGGCCCAGAGCCTATGGTCCATGCCGCTATTGCGGTGCAGCGGGAGTTCTGTCGAGACGACCAGATCTTTAGCGCCATTGATTATCTGACCAAGTGTGGCGTGGGGCTTTGCGGTGCCTGTGCTGCCCCGGATGGCCGCAGGCTTTGCGTGGACGGCCCCTTTCTTGAAGCGTCCTCTTGCCTTTGAATGGGCTAATTAAAAATGATCAGGATTTAGTGAAAAGCGGCTGAAAGGCCGCTTTTTTTATGTCTGTGTTTATTAGCACTAAAAAATGTGGCGTGCATAATAGATCTATATCAACGGTCAGTTTTTTATTCTAAGTCTATGATTAGGTGATGGTTTAACTTCTTATCAAGCAAGCAGGATTTATGTCGATGAAAAAATGGGTTGTCATTGCGGTTATCGGGGGGGGGCTGATCGGGCTGTTCTATCTGTGGTCTCGTCCTGATCCTGTGCTGGTCTCTATAATTTCAGTGGAGCGGGGCACGGTTGAGCAAACGGTGGCCAATACCCGTGCAGGAACCGTTAAGGCCTGTCAGCGATCTCGGTTGTCACTACCCATCGGTGGTCAAATTGCTCAACTCTATGTTCAGGAGGGCGATCATGTGGCGGCAGGGCAGCTATTGATGTCTCTGTGGAACGAGGATCGAGCAGCCCAGTTGTCCGTAGCGGAGGCAGCAGAACAGTCAGCGACTCAGGAGCGGCAGAGCATCTGTATTTCCGCTCAATCCGATGCGCGGGAATCCCATCGTATTGCCAATCTGGTGAAGAAAAACCTAGTCTCCAAAGAATCTTCGGATCTTGCTAACTCCAGAGCCCAGGCCAGCAGTGCTAGTTGTGAAGCGGCTAAAGCTCGGGTAACTCAGGCAAACGCTTCGGTGGTGGCCGCCACTGCGGTATTGGAGCAAACCCATTTGCGGGCACCTTTTGCGGGTTCCGTCGCCGAAGTTACTGGTGAAGTGGGCGAGTTTTCCACCCCATCACCCCCAGGTGTTGCCACACCTCCGGCCATTGATTTGCTCACGGATGATTGCCATTACATTAGTGCCCCGATTGATGAAGTCGATGCGTCGGATATTACCTTGGCTCTTCCTGTGCGCGTCACGTTGGATGCCTTTAGGGGTAGGATTTTTCCGGCCAGAATACGGCGCATATCCCCCTATATTCTGGATTTTGAAAAACAGGCTCGCACCGTAGAGGTGGAAGCTGAGTTGGAAACACTGCCTGAGGGGATAAAGCTATTGGCCGGTTACAGCGCCGATATGGAGATTATTCTTAATAGTCGGAACAAGGTGTTGCGAATCCCCTCAGAGTTGGTGGTCGATGATCGCTATGTGATGGTGCTTGACGAAAAGGGCAAACTACACAGAAAACCCATCGAAAAAGGTCTGTCCAATTGGCGTTATACGGAAGTGGTCAGTGGGCTCTCAGAGGGTGATCGTATCGTTGGCAATATTGGTAGTGCCGGTGTGGTAGAGGGTGCCAGCGCAAAAGTTGGTGCGGTTGCCGATGATTGAGCTTCAGCAGGTCAGCAAGACATATCTGATTGGCGAGACACCTCTGAGAGCGCTCAGAGAAGTAGACCTAGTCGCCCAGGAAGGCGAATACATATCGGTGATGGGGCCGTCGGGCTCTGGGAAATCGACACTGCTGAATATGATCGGTTTGCTGGATCGACCCGACAGCGGGAGCTATCTACTGGACGGCTCTCATACCGAGCGCTTGCCTGAAGAACAGCGAGCTCGCCTTCGAGGGGAGCAAATTGGTTTTATTTTCCAGTCGTTTCATTTGGTGAATCGCCTCACGACCTTGGAAAATGTCGAGCTGCCGATGATGTTGGCCGGTGTGTCGGTGCGGGAGCGCCGTACCGCGGCACAAGAAGTTCTTGCCCAAGTCGGTTTAGAGGCCTGGTCCGGTCATCACCCGAACCAGCTTTCGGGGGGGCAGTTGCAGCGGGTGGCTATAGCCCGAGCTATTGTGATGAAGCCTCGAATACTGTTGGCAGATGAGCCCACGGGTAATTTGGATCAGGCCTCTGGGCGTGAAATTATCGCCGTGCTGGAAAACCTCAATGCCGAAGGCATTACATTGCTCGTAGTGACTCACGATCTCAATCTGGGGCAGCGGGCTCGCCGTCAAATTCACATGGTGGACGGACGGATTGAAACAGATATAAGTGCTGAAGCCGGAGCGGGTGCTAAGTATGTACCTGGCTGATCAGATACGCTTTAACTGGCAGATTTTTGTGCGGCACCGGATTCGTACTGGATTGTTATTGCTGGCGGTGGGGTTAGGTGTTGCTTCCGTCATTTTACTCACAAGTTTAGGCGAAGGCGCTCGCCGTTACGTGAATCAGGAATTTTCAGCATTGGGTAATCAATTGCTGATCATTTTACCCGGTCGCAAGGAAACAACTGGCGGTTCGCCGCCTATCTATGGCACTGCGCCGAGAGACCTGACGCTGGAAGATGCTCAGGCGTTGGCTCGTATCCCCTCAATAAATGCCGTAGCACCGGTGATAGCCGGTACCACCAGCATTGCCGTGGACAGTTTATCCCGTGAAGCTATTGTCTTGGGGAGTACCCCCGCCATCTTTCAGGTTCGCCAGCTAGAGGTGTCGCAGGGAAAGATTCTGCCCGATAGAACTCGGAGTGAAGCGATGGCGGTCTGTGTGCTGGGTGCAAAGCTCAAGCGTGAGTTGTTTGGTCACGATCGCGCCATTGGCGAGTGGGTCAGGGCTGGAGGTCGCCGTCTGCGTGTTGTTGGGGTGCTGGTCGAACGCGGGGAATCTCTGGGTATGGACTTGAGCGACATGATCATTGTGCCGGTTCGCACGGCGGAACAAATGTTTAATACGCCGGGACTGTTCCGAGTGTTGATCGAACTTGCCGGGAATGCCGATCTGCCTCGAACTGAAAAACGCATTAAGGAGATTATTCGCGAGCGGCACGAGGGTGATGAGGATATTACCCTGATCAGTCAGGATGCCATGCTGGCTTCCTTCGACAATATCTTATCCACGTTAACGTTGGCCATTGCTGCCATTGCTGCCATTAGTTTACTGGTGGCGGGTATTCTGATTATGAATCTCAGCTTAATTTCAGTGAGTCAGCGAAGACGTGAAATTGGTTTGCTAAAAGCCATCGGTGCCAGCAGCGCCCAGGTGCGCCAGTTGTTTCTTGGCGAATCGCTGATGCTGGTTTCGCTGGGCTCACTGGCTGGAATTATTTTTGCCTGGTCAGTGGTGCTCGTCATCGGGCGTATCTGGCCGGTATTTCCTATGGCGCCTCCCTGGTGGTCAATGCCTGCAGCAGTGGGTACCGCGTTGTTGGCCGGATTGGTCTTTTCATGGATGCCGGCCCGCAGGGCTGCGGCCCTCGACCCGGTGTTGGCACTTCGGGGTCAGGCGGGACAAGGGTGATTGCCTTATGAGATTTCTAGACTATCTTCGTTGGGTGATTTGGGCGCTATGGATGCAACGCATGCGCTCCATATTGACCATTGTGGGCTTTGCAATTGGTATCGCCGCTATGGTGTTGCTCAGTTCCTTGGGCGAAGGCTTACGCCAGTTTGTCATTCAGGAATTCACTCAGTTTGGCAGTCACATCGTCGCGATAACACCGGGAAAAACAGAAACATTTGGCCTCAGTGGTATTCTCAATACGACCCGGCCGCTGTCGCTGGACGATGCGGAGGCATTGGCCCGTATTTCTGGTGTCGAGGAAGTTGTGCCAGTGGTCATGGGTACGGCTCAAATCAAAGCCAAAGGGATGAGTCGTTATACCGATGTGGCGGGCGTAGGAGCATTGGCCGACAAAGCCTGGAAGCTGGAGATTGCACAGGGCACATTTTTGCCGGTGGAGGATATGTCCCGGGCCAGAGCCTTTGCCGTCTTGGGAAGTAAATTAAAACAGGAGTTATTCGGCAACAGTAACCCGCTGGGCGAGTTTGTTCATGTGGGCGGCAATCGATTCCGGGTGGTCGGTGTCACCGCACCGAAGGGGCAATTTCTCGGTACAGATCTGGATGACATGATTTATATCCCCGCCAATAAAGGCCTACAGTTGTTTAACCGCGAAAGCCTAATGGAGGTGGATGTTTTTTATAGTCCCGCCGTGGCGACAAAAACCCTGACAAAAAATATTAAAAAGCTGTTAATTGAACGCCACAGTTTTGAAGACTTCACGCTGATTACTCAAGACCAAATGATGGAAACCATGGACAACATTCTGCAAATTCTTAAATACGCAGGAGGGGGGCTTGGTGCCATTTCTTTGCTGGTCGGAGCGGTTGGAATTTCAACAATTTTAATGATTACGGTCACCGAACGTACCAGCGAAGTGGGACTGCTGCGAGCTATGGGGTGCACCCGCAGTCTGGTGCGCAACCTATTTCTCGGTGAAGCGGTAATGTTGGGGTTAATCGGTGGTCTCACCGGTGTGTTGACGGTTGCCCTGGTGGTCTTGCTGCTCCAGCTATTTGTTCCGGCACTTCCCATGGCTTTAAAGCCCGACATTGTCGTGGTGTCATTGCTGGTGTCCATGGTGGTTGGATTGATGGCGGGGGTGAGACCGGCGATGAATGCAACCCGGCTGAGTCCAATCGATGCGTTAAGGGGCGAGTAGAGTTAAAAAATGCTCGAGATGAAAATCACTTTGTCCCCGTTTCTAACCCCCTTTTTTAACTAACCTGCCATTGACTATCAACTTCTCTGGCAGCCCCTGGTCGGGCTTGGTGTAGTCGCAAATTCCATCGGGAAAAATCTGTTCCAGGCGGTTCCGGTGTGGCGTCATGTCGATAGGTGCATAGAGTCCTTTTATCAACGCGTCGTCGATGCTCATCAGTTGGCACTTAAAGGTATCGCCATTTAAATTTCCCCCGGCCTCTATTCGAGAGGTGCTGTAAATCGGATAGTGCTTCGTGCAGACACCATTTTCCTGATGGTTCCACTCACCATCCCAGACATGGGAGCCATTGGCGATAACCTGCCCCTGTTGGTCATAGCAGCGATCTTGAAGGCTGGCGGGTCGGGTGTGTCGGAATGCTTTGGTTTTATACCTGCGTTGGTTTTCGAGCCACTGAGACATTGCTTCAATCGCCTGGGGGGTTGGGTCAAAACGCTTGTCAGCCACCCATATCAGTTGATTATCGTGATGCCCTTGCTGTTTCAACAAACGTAACCGGGCAGAAAATGAAGCGCTGACGTGATGCATATCCAAATCTTGCTCAAGGTAGTGGCGAACATCGATGACCGGAATATTTAACTGTCCAACAAAAATATGACCTGCCCGGTAGGCGGCTTGAATAGCCTCAATATCACCTCGGGTTCGAGTTGCTGGGGTTTTTCCATTGTCCGGGCTCAAGTTCATGTTGTGATGGCTCCAGGGACTAAATTCCCAGAAAGAACCATGGCCGTTGAGCCGCCAAAAGTTCTCCTGCGTCATCATCTCGGGCGATTTCCACCCACCAATATTGGCATTCAGGTGCAAAAATTCCCGGATACTGATCTGGCCGCGTTTAAGCGCACGTAAACCATACTGTACACCGACATTATCCCAGGTGCGGAAGGCGTAACCGTTTGGACGACGCCCATAGATATAAGCCAGGCTATCCCAGTGGCTCCATCGCGTGGAGGCTTGAAGCTGCGGGCTGAAACGTGACATAAAGTGAACATAGGCGGGATTGTTGACGAGCGGAGTAAGACCGCGCCAACCACGAACACATTCACTACTCCCGGTTGGCCAGCGTGGCAGCAATCCCTGCGCTACCATCGCGGCTTCATAAATATAGCTCTTGTCGTCCGCGGGATGAGTTTTGCTATTGAGTCCCTCAACCAGTTGGCGCTGTTCCCAGTTGCGCCAGCGGGGACTCTCTGCATTGACATCAAAGTAGTATTCCATCAACTCACAGTCGAGTGCATAGAGCGTTTGGCTGAGCATATCGGGATAAGCGTATAAGGCGAGTGCTCCATCCAGAAGGTCGGAGCCATTCTGGCCAATCAGATACTGTTGAATGGCGCCGCCTGAACCGCCTATGCCTATGGTGTAGCGGGGTTTTCCATACAGCGAGCTGAACTGCCGCTTGACCCTGAGGGCCGTGTCTTCAGCCAACCAGATATCATAATGATTGGAGGTCTGATTTGCCGTGGAGTAAGCAATGGCATAGCCTAGTTTCAGTTGTTCAAAGCGTCTTTCGGGTATGGCATTTGGGGTGGTTCGCCCCTGGCGGTAACCGATGCCTACGCCACCGCGGAATTGGTAAATAAGACGTTTGTTCCAGTACCGGGCATCCGGGTTGGCCAGAGAGCCTTCAGGGCCTTTGAGTGCGGCTATGGTGTAGATAAACCGGTTAATCGTGCCCATTTCAACGCGGATGATAAAGTCGATGGTTTGCCCGTTAATGTTGATTTGAGCAATATCACCTTGCGCCTGTTCCAGTGGGTAAAATTTTTCAGTGCCTGCGCGGTTGTACAGGTACAAAGCCTGTGTTGGATACAGACAGTCCTTGCTGAAACCATTGCGAAGCTCGCCCGTCTGGGTATCCGTGTGGGTGACAGCAATACCCCATTGTTCAGTGTTGTCTATGAGCGGTTGCCCCAGTCGTGATCGATCGCCTCCGCAGGCAAACGGGTATTGCAGATTGATGTCATACAGTGGTTTCACCGGGCCTACGCTACCGAGCTTGATAGGGTAGGGATAGGGGTCTTCGCTACGCGACCATTGGCTTGGGTGAGGCCCCTGATAGGGGGTAAGCGGCTGTTCAACGGATGGCGGGGAGGCCAATACTTTTGTTCGAAGGGCATACTTGTCAGAGGGCAGCAGATTAACCAACGCAGCCCAGGCGACAATGGCTGGTAATGTGAGAATAATCACAACCACTATTGAAATTCTGAGCGCTTTTGACTTCATACTTAATGGCCTGAAAAAGCTATATAGCAAGTATAGAGATAGACAACTTATCTGGCAGAAACGCGAAACGGGTCCATAATTAAAAGTTTAAAGAAATGAATTGAAGTGCTGTTTTATGGTCGTTTAGGCGTTCTGGTGGCGATGTATCTTTTTACTGGCCTCGAGCCAAACGTTGTTGCTGGTTCGACTGCGAGAGCATACCACCAGGCGTTCAAAGTCATTCCTGCGCTTATGTAACACCTCCATCCCAAGGCGGGATGCAATCTCGTGGGGTATCTTATTGTGACCAGACCCCAATGAGGCAAATGCCAGGGATTTAATGCTGTTCTTCAGTGCGACCTTAATGCTGTTTTCATAACAATGGCGCAACTGTTCCAGCACGATAGAACCCCACTGGTCGCCGCCGCTCCACATGGGCGTGACCGTGTGTATCAGGTACTTGGCTGGTAGGTTAAAACCCGGTGTGATTCTCGCTTCACCAATAGGGCAGTCATCCATCCGACGGCAATATGCCACCAGCAGTTCACCAGCCAAATCAAAAATTTGTCCAGAAAGTCCTCTCCCCCGTACTAAATGCTTGTGGGCAGGAAACACAATCGCCTCGATATCCAGCTCAGTAATATCAGCAATAACAAACTCAATTTTGGCCATGTAAAAACCTCACAATAATCAAGCGACCAATTATGTTGGGTTCTATGTAGTGTAGTCCCGGTGGTGAAAGGCTGCCTTTCGGCTGCCCCCTAGCCTGTATTCCTTAAGCCTGCGGCAATACCCGCAATAGAGACCATTAAGCCTTGCTCTAACAGTGGCTCCTCATCGGAGTCGTGTGCACGCAAACGCCGCATCAACTCCACTTGGGTAATATGCAGGGGATCAATGTAGGGATTGCGGCGCATAATTGAATGTTGCAACACGGGGTTGTTGTGCAGTAATTCATGGCCACTTATTTTTTTAATGGCTGCGGTTGCCTGTGCCAACCCCGCTTGTAGTTCTTCGCCTAATGCAATGAGCGCGTCTTGATTTGTCTCAGTATCGGTATCAACACCTTTTTCCTGTACCACACTCAACAGCCGGTGCTCGTAATAGGCGGCAACACGGCTATCCACTTTAGCAATCACCATTTCCTGCATATCCATCAACATGCCGAAAAAAGTCCAGTTTTGTTGCATCTCTTGCAGTAATGCCTGCTGGCCTTGCTCGGTGGCATCCATCAAGGCTTTGCCGGTACCCAACCAGGCCGGCAACATAAAGCGCATTTGTGTCCAGGCAAATACCCAGGGAATGGCCCGCAGGGTTTCCACACCACCGCTTGCATGACGTTTCGCCGGGCGGCTTCCCAGCGCCAGGCGGCGCAGTTCCATCTCCGGTGTGACGGCTCGGAAATACGGGACGAAGCGTGAATCGTGATGCACAATGCGACGGTATTCCAATACAGAAACATCAGATAATTGCTGCATCATATCGCGCCAGCTTTGCTTTGGTTCCGAGGGCGGTGCGAGTGAGGCTTCCAGTGTACCGGTGGTATACAGCTCTAAATTACGAATAGCGAGTTCGTGCAGGCCGAATTTAAACTGGATCATTTCCCCCTGCTCGGTTACACGGACACTGCCGTTTATTGTCCCCGGCGGTTGCGATAACAAGGCATCGTGGGCAGGGCCGCCACCGCGGCTGGCAGAACCCCCTCGACCATGGAAAAACGTCAGGTGTATTCCGTGGTTTTCGCACACCGCGTTGATGGATTCCTGTGCCCGATATTGCCCCCAGGAGGCGGCAAAGAAACCGGCATCTTTTGCCGAGTCGGAATAGCCGATCATCACTTCCTGATGACCATTAATAGTGTTCTTATAGTCATCGATGGAGAGCAGGCGGTTGATCGCTTCTGCTGCACCCTCCAGATCGGCCAGTGTTTCAAACAGTGGCACGATACGTTGGGGGTGCTGGCAACCGGATTTTTGCTGCAACAAACGCACAGCCAACACATCGGAAGGGTGTGTCGCCATGGAAATAATGTAGGCACCCAACACAGAAGGCGGTTGTTGCGACAACACCTTAAACGTATCGAGTACTTCCTGGGC
>DFBC01000059.1:208-1299 GCA_002367235.1 Cellvibrionales bacterium UBA3090 | reverse complement strand
GCTTGTTTATCTTCTTCACTCCAATCTTTATAGGAAATCCCGTTTTTTGTCATGCCGAGGTAATCGGTAATTTCGCTAATGGCATCGCGATGGCGGGCTGAATCCTGGCGAATGTCCAGTCGCAGCAATGTCATACCAAAACAGGATACACGGCGAATAATGGTTGCGAGACTGCCATCGGCAATAGCCTGCATGCCACACTCAACCAAGGAATCGTACATGAGTTGTAAGGGCTCTAATATCTCGTGGTCGTGCAAATAAATGGGCAGCTCTAACTCATGCCCCTGCAGCTTCGCTTCGGCCCAGTCGCGGGTATTCTGCAATCGCTCACG
Source organism: Cellvibrionales bacterium UBA3090 (assembly GCA_002367235.1). Taxonomy (GTDB): domain Bacteria; phylum Pseudomonadota; class Gammaproteobacteria; order Pseudomonadales; family Porticoccaceae; genus Porticoccus. The sequence goes on along the minus strand of DFBC01000059.1, from coordinate 967 downwards.
TACATCCCGTAACAGCTCCCGATAGGGTTCCCGGTGAGAGCCCACTTTCTCCCGCAGGGCTTGATTGCATTCAGTAACAGACAGGTCTTCGCGCAACTCATTGATGTCATGAAATAATAAGTCTGCCGCCTGCCAGCGTCCCAGAGTGATGACCTGTTTGGTCACCCTGGCGGTGACATTGGGGTTGCCATCGCGGTCCCCGCCCATCCACGAGCTAAAGCGAATGGGGGTGGCGGTTAACGGCAGGTGTTTTCCTGTGTGCTCAACCAGCTGCCGGTCTAAATCCTGTAAAAATTCCGGCAGTGCTCGCCACAGCGTTTCTTCTACCGAGGTATAGCCCCATTTGGCCTCTTCGATCGGGGTCGGTCTATGGCGGCGAATCTCATCCGTATGCCAGTGAGATAAAATACGGCGACGCAACCGCTCAAGCTCGTGTTGATACTGGCTCGGCGTTATATCGCCATGATCGAGAGTGGAGAGCGTCTCGCTAATTTCATTAAATTTTCGGCGCAGGGTGCGGCGGGTAATCTCAGTGGGGTGGGCGGTTAACACCAGCTCCACCTTCATCGTCGTTACCGCATCATAAAGTTCGTCGCCGGTAATCCCGGTTGCTAACAGGCGTGGAAATAATTCAGTTAATGAACCCGGCAATGGATGAGTGTTATCAGTCAGCGCTTCATTGCGTAACTGTTCGCGCCCACAGCGAACCTGGTGGTGTTGCTCGGCAATGTTGGCGTAATTCAGGAAGTGGGTAAAAGC
>DFBC01000059.1:0-127 GCA_002367235.1 Cellvibrionales bacterium UBA3090 | reverse complement strand
ATGTTATATAAATCTTCACCGACCTGTGAGCGAATAGTGTCTCCGAGAATACTGCCGAGCAGGCGAACATTGTCACGTAAATGTATTTGAAGTTCGTCAGACATAAACACATATCCCTATTCAATAA
>DFBC01000040.1:6686-7262 GCA_002367235.1 Cellvibrionales bacterium UBA3090 | reverse complement strand
TGCCTGACTTCCAGCATGGTGTCCTCCGGATGTGAGAATTCCTAGTTATAAATATGGGGCATCATCAGTATCAGTGACACGTTTTGCCCTCTATCAGCGGGTGGCATTAGCCCAGCGGATGTGAATACTACACTGAATAAAACATTGTTCATACACACGCACTTTGGCAACAGAATGTATCTTCATGTAAATGAGCCACGAACTGAAAATATTGATTTTAGATGGAGGTGGTTTTCTAAAGTTCAAGAGGCGTTATATCGTTAAATTTGTCGGTAGAGATAGCTGGATATTCAGGGTAAACATTGTTTTGTTTAGGTAGCGCCATTCTTTTTCTTACAAGGAGACGGCTTTGAGTAACGCCAAACAGCCGACCTCATCCAGTTGCTTCAATTGGGCTTCATTCTTGACCAGGAGCATCCCGGCGAATCCCAATGCATTAACGGAAAGCCCTTGGTAACTCTCCTTGCTGCGTGGGATGACCCAGATAAACTTGCGTGTCATCAGCATATTATGAGGCGACATTAATCCATGGTTGTTTGCTGATATGTTCAGCTCAGTTAATAAGTGATGGTAGTT
>DFBC01000040.1:0-6553 GCA_002367235.1 Cellvibrionales bacterium UBA3090 | reverse complement strand
CGACAGTAGCTCATCAAATGGAAAGCTGCATTCAGCTGAGAGGGGAAGGGGAATCATCTGCAAGTGTTTGTGCTCTACACTGGCACCCGCTACGGAACCACAATTATAGAAAACAAGTCCATCGTGTGCCTCTAAACAGAGTTGTGCGGCTAAAAAATCTTCTGTATCCAAAGGTGTCTGCTGGGACACAAATTGATTCGTCACCATTAATAAATGGTGATCCACCACATTAAATTTATTTAACAGGCAGCGGTAGTGATCCGTAAGCTCGCCTACATACAGTGCCTGTTCATAGGGCAAGAACGGGTTAAAATTTTTGGCGTTGGGAGCTTGCCTGGCACGTTGCTGCACTGCGCTTGATTTTCGTAGTAGATTTTCTACTACTCTGACCTGAAAACTGATGGTGGTTTCAGCACAGGTAACTTCACGCATTTCACTGTGAGTTGGGATAGACTCCAGTGCACCACAGGCCAGAGCCGAATCCGTTACAGTTGCCACCTGTTGCCACAGAGCTTTTCCGTGTAGATAGTTGGTCAAAATCAGTTTTCCTTTTACGAGTTCGTACTTTTTACTAATTTGCATCCAAATGGTTAGCCGATCAAGGTTTACTATACTGCTAACAGTTTGGCTCATTATCTAAAGAGTGCTTTCAGGAAAAAAGGAGGACGGTCACCATGCCAGATTCGTCATTGCCCAAAACGTATACTCGGTTGTTAAAGCGTTATCCCGTATTCTCCAAGGCGCTTTCCAACCTAGGGGAAATCGTACATCAGCAGGGGCCAGTGGATGCAAAAAATGCTCAGCTGATTCAACTGGCCGCTGCTGCCAGCATTCGTTCCGAAGGGGCCGTTCTCAGCCATGCTCACCGGGCATTGGAATTGGGTTCCGATGAGGAGGAAATCCGTCACGCGTTATTATTGTTGACCAGCACCATTGGTTTTCCAGCCGTCGCAGCGGCACTAAGCTGGGTCGAGGATATTTTCGACTAGTTTCTGGTTTTTGATTTTTTATGTGCTCTGACATAATACGCAGATGACACCAGAACGTTACGAAAAGATACTTAAAGTCCTGAATAGTCGCCAGACAGATCTGACCGTGATTACTGATCAGGTCCATAAGGGACAAAACCTGTCGGCAATTATTCGGACGGCCGATGCGGTGGGAATTCACCGGGTCCATGCAGTTTACAAAGAAGGGGTCTTCCGGGCTCATACCGGCACCGCCATGGGTTCTCACAAGTGGGTGAAAACTACGGTTCATCAGGATATCGTCACACCCATCCAAAATCTCCAGAGCGAAGGATTCCAAGTCTTGGCCGCCCATTTTGATGAGCGTGCGGTAGATTATCGTGATGTGGATTACACCAAGCCCACCGCATTGTTACTGGGTGCCGAAAAGTGGGGTGTCAGTGAGCGTGCCTGCAACCAGATTGATGGCACAGTGATTATCCCCATGATGGGCATGGCAGAGTCTTTTAACGTCTCTGTGGCTTGTGCCATTATTCTGGCTGAAGCCCAACGGCAGCGAAGCGAAGCGAATATGTACAATGACCGCCACTTACCTCTAGATGAATACCACAGGTTACTCTTTGAGTGGTGCCAGCCAGTGATAGCCCGTATGTGCCGTGAGCGAGGATTGCCATATCCCGTGCTTGATAATACGGGTCATTTACAAGACCCCCAGGCTTTTTCGCGGCTGTACAATGATGCCGGGGTTAACGACGTCGAGGTTGCTGGGTAGCCATCAGTTACCGCCTGCCTGCCAATCAAGTTGGGAACCCCAGAGTCACAAATTACAGATTATTTTGTCCTGAAACAGCTACACTTTTTCTCCTGATATGGTCTTATATAAAGGTTACAACTGACGGTTACTATTGGTTTTTACAAAAGGGATGAGGGTATGACTGTTTATAACGCGCCTGTAGAAGATATGAAGTTCCTGCTCAATAACGTATTGGGCATGGAGAGTATTGCGCAACTCCCAGGTTACGACGAGGCAACACCAGATATGGTCGATGCCATTCTTGATGAGTCCGCTCGTTTTTACGGTGAAGTTCTGGCTCCCACAAACCAATTAGCCGACTCTCAAGGGTCAAGGTTGGAAGGGGATAAGGTGATTACCGCTCCCGCATTAGACGGTATTTACCAACAAATCCTGGAGGCTGGCTGGCCGGGGCTGACTGGTGATATCAACTACGGTGGCCAGGGTTTACCTGCACTACTAGCTGTTGCCGTCGATGAAATGTCTCAATCTGCCAATATGGCATTCAGTTTGTGTCCTATGCTGACCAAAGGTGTGGTGACCGCGCTGAGCCTTTATGGCAGTGATGAGCAAAAACAAACGTATTTAAACAACCTCGTGTCAGGTACATGGACCGGGACCATGAATCTCACCGAGCCGCAGGCCGGCTCTGATCTTGCGGCCGTTCGAACCAAAGCGGTGCCCTCTGGTGATCACTATCTGCTAAGTGGCCAGAAAATCTTTATTACCTGGGGCGATCACGACTATACGGATAATATTATCCACCTCGTGCTGGCTCGAACTCCGGATGCTCCTGAAGGGGTGAAGGGTATATCCCTGTTTGTGGTACCCAAATTTCTGATAAATGATGATGGTAGTGCCGGTGAGCGGAATGATGTTCGCTGCGTGGGGGTGGAACATAAGCTGGGTATCCACGCCAGCCCCACCTGTTCTTTGTCCTTTGGTGACAATGGTGGTGCCGTGGGTTATCTGGTTGGTGAGGAAAATCAGGGTTTGGTGTATATGTTCGCCATGATGAATGAAGCCCGCCTTGCGGTGGGTTTGCAGGGGGTGTCTATCAGTGAGCGGGCTTATCAGCAGGCCGTAGCGTTCGCTAAAGACCGTGTGCAGGGTAGTGTGCCCGGCAATAAAAAAGCCACCATCATTAATCACCCCGATGTGCGCCGGATGCTGATGTTGATGCGTTCATTAACAGAAGGTGCCCGGGCATTAGCCTACTTATCTTTTGCCCACGAAGATTATGTGCACAAGCTAGAGGATCAGGAGCAAGTCGCCTACCATCAACGCCGCGTCGATGTGCTGACTCCATTGGTGAAAGGCTGGTGTACCGAAATAGGTATGGAGGTCACCTCTCTGGGGGTGCAAGTGCATGGTGGTATGGGCTTCGTCGAAGAGACGGGTGCGGCACAGCATTTGAGAGATGCCCGCATTTTACCTATCTATGAGGGCACTAATGGTATCCAGGCGCTCGATCTGGTGGGTCGTAAACTGGCCCGGGATAAAGGGCAGTCGGCGATGGAATTGCTCGGCGAATTGACCCAAGTGGTCGAGGATGCCCGAAAGGCAGGGCTCGATGTCGTTGCCGATAGCCTGGCCTCCTCATTAGCCGCCTGTCAGGAGGCTGCGCAAACGCTATTAGCTGGTGAAGATTGGACCACACCAACCGCTGCTGCGTATAACATGATGATGTTAATGGGAGCGACCGTTGCTGGCGGTATGTTGATTAAAAGCGCAGTGGCTGCCACCCGCTTGAATGCCGCGGGTGAGGGTAATACCCGCTTTAATACCAACAAGGTGATGACCGCTAAATTCTTTGCTCAGCATGTAATGTCGCGGAATACCAGTTACCTCGAAGCGGTAAAAGCGGGGCCGGAGACGGTAATGGGGTTGGATGCCGAGAGTTTTTAGGTGCTGTTATCACATAAGTAGGGTTAGAGGCTGGTTCTGGCCCTGCTTATTTCGATGTTTTTAGTCGAATAGCACGCACGCGGTTAAAGCAAGATAGGAATTACACTGGTTTATCTGCGTGCTTTGTTATGCAGCCTTTAAAAACGCTATGGCTGCATCCTTGTCTTCGATACGGAAACATTTCATTTTAATATGGCTAAAAAAGGTATCTTCTATATTAATCATTGTTTCCAGCCACTTGTCGTTGGATAAGACGGCGACTTTAGTGATATCAGAAATGCCTACTTCAAATAAATATTTAAACTCTTCAATGACCGCCGATATTTCGATGCCCTCGAATGAATCTATCTGCTCAAGAAGAACAATCTTTCCGTGACGTTTAATCTTTTCCTTTGCGTCGGCAAGCACTAAAGACATATCACTCTCAGTTACCTTTCCAGATATGCGGAAGGCAACAGAATGATCAATTCCAATCTCTATCATTTCTAGCATAACTATCTGCCTGTGTTAGTTAAAGGGCGCGGGGGCCTTTAACCGTTCTAATCCTTAAAGTGTTTATAATCTGCAATTGCTGACTTGGCATGTTCGGTCAGCTTTAGCTTATATCGCTTGTTAAAGTAATACACAATGTAGGCGGTATTGTCTTTCCCAAGCCTCTCGCTAATCGGCACCTCTGGTTTGTCACACTCGTGGATACTATTAATAAAATCATCCGTTGTAGCGCCGATATAAGGCGCTAGCGTTTTTCTTTTAAGTTTTACGGCACCGTTGTCCGATTTTAAACAAAGCGTTATCTTGCCTATGGATGTATCCCTGCTTGAGGCAATTTTTTTCCCATTCAGAAAATATTCGTCCACCCTAAGCATTGTTCGAGCATTGGACTGTCCCACACCACCCACAGGGCCAAATGCAAGCGTGTTGGACGAAACCAAGAAAAGGAAAATAGACAGTACAAAAGCCAAGGGTCGAAACATCTTTTTTACCTGTTGTTAATACACTATGGACTAGTTTGGTCACAGCGTTCTACGCTAAGGGTGCCGCATTTTACACCGTTTTTAATTAAAGGGGGTGGCCCTTTAATTCATGTGAATAATCACGTTATAAATCAAATATAGAGCAGCTAGCCAGCACAAAACCATGATTTCTTTCGGTATAAGAAGAGCAGAGGTGGTGGTCTATAATGTTTGGCTCCTCTCAATGTAACTTCCCATACCTTCCTGTACTTTCCGGTTGTCGGGTGGCGACCCTTGGTGAATTATTGACGTGTTTAACGCCGGCGGGGTGTTCTTGCTGTTAAGCACAGTTGTTTTTCTCTGGCTATCACTCAATACCCTTCAAACAGTGGCGGTTAGCATGCGGTTTATTGAGATCAGCGTCTGATGATACGGGCTGCGGGGTTATCAGGAAGCTTTTTAGTGATGTTCTTGCTGCAACGAGTGGATAAATGCCTTGGCCGCATTGGACAGGCTTTTCTCGCGATGGTGGATGTAGCCCAGTTCCCGTTGTATGTGTACGCCTCCGATGGGGACTGCCCGAATACCAGGTTCCAGCATGCTTTCGGGTAGCAGGCTCCAGCCCAGCCCGATACTTACCATCATTTTGATGGTTTCCAGATAGTTGGTCGTCATCGTGGGGGGGAGAGGGACTTTTTGTTGATCAAACAGTGCTCGGGTCATTCGTCCAGTATAGGTACCCAGGCCGGGTAGGATTGCTGGGTAGTTTCTTAGATTCTTCAGTGTTGGCTTCGCGTGCATCGCGTTTTGAGCAAATAGGGGGTGATCCTCTGAGGCCATGAAAACCAATGGGTCTGGCCAGATGGTTTTTGCTTCAATTTTCGGGTGGACCTCTGGGGCCAAGGTTATGACCGCGACTTCGAAGCGGCCCTGCAGAATACCTTCGTAGGCTTTTTCTGAGTCCATAAAGTCCACATCGAAGGTGATTTCAGGATAGTCCTGGGCAAACCGCTTCAACATAGGCGGGAGTCGGTGAAGGCCAATATGGTGGCTAATGGCCAATCGTAGTCTGCCGCTGATATCGCCGGAAAGATCATTAATGGCTTGTTTGGTATCGGATATCTCTCGAAGAATATGGTTCGCTCTTGGCAGTAAGGCTTCTCCGGCCTCGGTGAGATTTACAGACCGGGCAATGCGGTCAAATAAGCGGGTGTTAAGCTGTTCTTCCAGTAATGCGATACGTTTGCTGACAGCAGGCTGGGTGACGTGGATTCTGTCGGCGGCATTGGAAAACGAGCCTGTCTCTGCGACGGCGATAAATGCTTCCAGTAATTGGGTGTCCATAATTATTGAGAGTCCATAACTATAAAGGTGTACCAAAAAGTGTTGTCGGATATGAGTATAAGTTTATGGATTCCTATTTAGAATTCAATAGATGAAAAATATGAATTTGTTTTATCGTCAACATAGATCTAAAATTCCCCAACTGACAATACCTTGTAGGATAAATGGGCTAGAAACATGGCTGGAAAAACCCTTTACGATAAATTGTGGGACGCGCATCTGGTAAAACAGCGAGATGATGGTTCTGCACTCATTTACATTGATCGTCATATTCTCCACGAAGTGACTTCTCCTCAGGCTTTTGAAGGTCTGCGTATCGCCGGTCGCAAGCCCTGGCGTTTGGATGTAAATGTGGCGACACCAGATCACAACATTTCTACCGATTCTGCCGAGCGTGCCGCCGGTGTGGATGCTATTCCAGACGAAACCTCACGTATTCAGGTGAAAACCCTGGATGACAACTGTGAGTATTTCGGGATTCGCGAATTTGGTATGAATGAAATGGGGCAGGGCATTGTGCATGTGATGGGGCCTGAGCTTGGTGCCTCATTGCCCGGTATGACGGTGGTTTGTGGTGATTCCCATAC